>JAYSVA010000344.1:0-7057 GCA_043718785.1 Hyphomicrobiaceae bacterium | reverse complement strand
ATTGCGCGAACAGCTTCCCAACCTGAGGTTGAGGCTGCCGCTCTGAAGCTCGACGGCGTAATGCGCGCTCTGGAAGGCAAGCCAGTGCGGAAAATTATTGTAGTGCCGCAGAGGATCGTCAATGTTGTTGTCTGACGCGCGTTCTGATGGTTTGAAACAAGGCGTCGCGGCTGCGTTAGGCGCTTGGTCGCGCTGCGGCACGATGATGGCGTGCGTCGGTCTTGCAGCACTACTCGGCGGCTGTGAAAGCGGCGGATTCCGCCCGCTTTACGCGGTTGGCCCATCCGGCACGTCATTGACACTTGAGCGTATGGCCCAGGTCGAAATTGCGACGATTCCAAGCCGTGTTGGTCAACGCATTCGCAACGAACTGATCTTTCAAGCAACTGGCGGCGCTGGCGTCACCACGAGCCCGGTTTACCGCCTAGATATCGCCATTCGTGAATCTGTGCTTTCAAGCATGGTCAGCAGCACTGGTGATACGGCTGCACAGATCTATAACCTAGACGCTAGGTTTAAGTTAAGCCGGATCTCCGATAACAAAGTAGTGCTCGAAGGCACTTCCTACGGCCAAGCAGCGTTCGAGCGCTATACCTCAATTTATTCGAATGTCCGCGCTAAAGACGATGCTGAAAACCGTGCAGCCCGCGCTATTGCTGGAGACCTTAAGGGCCGCCTCGCCGGCTTCTTAGCGACGAATTAATGTCGTTTGCCTACTCGGCAAGTTGCGTGGCCCAATCTTGAGTATCCTAGATGGTCGCGCTGAAATCAGCTCAGGCTCAAAGTTTCCTAAAGTCAGTTGATGCCAAAATTGACGCAGTCCTGGTGTTCGGTGGTGATCCCGGGCTGGTATCGGAGCTCGCCACACTGGCGGCCAAACGGCTAGCCGAAAAAGCCGATCCGATTGGCGAAATCCTCCGCATCGAAGACGCTGAACTCGAGAACGATCCGGACCGGCTGATTGTCGAACTGAAAACCGTGCAAATGTTCGGCGGCCCCAAGGTTGTCCGCACCACCGCCAGCCGCCGCATTACCGCCGCCAACCTGCAACCCTTGCTCGATGGTGGGCTGACGGGAAAACTAGTCGTTGAAGCCGGTGCTCTCAAAGCGGACGATGCCCTACGTGTAATGTTCGAGGGCAGTGACCGGGCGGCCGCCATCGCTTGCTACGCTGACACTGCCCGCGACCTCGATACGATGACCAGCGAGGTGCTGAACGCCGCCAAAATAGGCATCACGCCCGCTGCTCGCCAACTGTTGATCGCCCGCCTTGGCGCCGATCGGGCGCTGTCACGTGGCGAAGTCGAGAAGCTGGCACTTTACGCGGCGGGACAAGCCACCATTGACGTCGACGACGTCGAGGCGATTGTTGGCGACGCGGCAGAGCAGACCACTGATCGGATCATTGCTGCGGCTGCGGCTGGCCAGGGCGGCGCTGCTGTCGATGAGTGTGACCGGGCGCTTGCTGCTGGTGAAAACGCTCAGGTGCTCATCATGGCCATCCAGCGCTATTTCCACCGCTTGCACCGGGTCAAAGCGGCGGTTGAGGCGGGTCGGACATTCGACGATGCCACCCGGACCTTACGACCACCGCTGTTCTACAAACAAAAAGACGAGTTCGCCGCCCATTGCCGGGTTTGGACCGCTGATCGGCTAGTCAACGCACGTGGCCGCATCGCTCGCGCGGCGCTCGCTGCCCGGCTGAACTCAAGCCTGGACGCAACAATTGCTGAGCGCCTCTTGATTGAATTGTCTGCACTTGCCAAAGCTGGCACGAGTGCCGCTACTTCCCCAAGTCGGCGCACATAATTCGGCGCTATTCGGCTGCTAGCGCCCCACGTATACCACCCACTCATCCATCCAACCCTTGAGGTCTCTATGCCAACTTCCAGCATTCACGTTGTCGGCATCGGCAACGCCATCGTCGACATCATCGGCCGCTGCGACGATGCTTTTCTCGCGCGTCACGCGGTCGCCAAAGGCAGCATGCGCCTGATCGATACGCCAACGGTCAACGCACTCTACAAAGACATGGGCCCTGGCATCCAGATTTCCGGTGGTTCTGCCGCCAACACCATGGTCGGCATAGCGTCGCTGGGCGGCAAGTCTGCGTTCATCGGGAAGGTCGCAGACGACGAATTCGGCCACATCTTCGGCCATGATTTGCGCGCCGCCGGTGTTGGCTTCAAAACTGCAGCGTCGAAAAACGGCGAGCCAACCGCCCGCTCGCTGATTCTCGTGACGCCAGACGGCGAGCGGACGATGAACACGTTCCTCGGTGTCAGCCCTGAGCTTGACCACGGTGCCATCGATGCGGATCTCATCGCCTCGGCTGGGATCGTCTACCTCGAAGGCTACCTGTTCGACCGCCCTGAAGCCAAAGCAGCCTTTCGCCAAGCAGCCGCGATTGCCGCCAAAGCGGGCCGCAAGGTGGCCCTAACTTTATCCGACGCATTCTGCGTCGACCGCCATCGCGACGAATTCCTCGATCTGGTCCGCAATCACGTCGACATTCTGTTCGCCAACGAATCCGAAATCACGTCGCTCTACCAGACCGCGGACTTCGCAAGCGCTGCGACATCCGCCGGGCGCGACACCAAGCTTGCCGTATTGACCCGCAGCGCCAATGGTGCTGAAATCGTCGCTGGCACAAAAACAGTGAGGGTCCCAGCTTTCCCCGTTGCCAAGGTTGTCGACACGACCGGAGCCGGGGATCTGTATGCAGCTGGCTTCCTGTATGGATTAGCAACCGATCACGATCTCGAAACGTCGGGCCGTCTCGGTGCCCTAGCTGCGTCCGAGATCATCAGCCATGTCGGCGCTCGTCCGGCCACGTCGCTCGCTGCTTTGGCGAAGGCGCAGGGCCTGCTATGACGCAACCTTAAGCCGTGATTTATACTCTGGTTATCTGAATGCGGGAGCAAAATCTGCAGTAACAACAGTAAAGTACTGTATTTATGCAACTTTTGCTCCTACAACTGCAATAATTCGTGCACCATTTGCTTTATTCTCCCTGGTCGAACGGCGTCGATCTGCACACAGTGAGATCAACGAATCATTTGCGCTGCGCCGACGATGCGCATTTCGCATTGATTGCGCGTACTTAGCGGCGCCCCCTCTCAGCCAGGTTTCATCCCATGCCCCAACCAACCACTTCCGGAAAACGCGGCCGTCCCCCCGGCACCGGCAAGAACGATACGGATCGCTTGCTGAAGATAGCTGCACTGATGGCAGCTGATCCAGCGCTCAAGCCGACCACCGCAATCAAGCAGATCGGTGAAACCGATCCGTCAACGATTCGCCGCCTGCGCGACAAGTTCAATGAGCAGCAGGCGCTATTGATTGCTGCAACATCGAGCACTCTTGGAGCACCGCACATCACACGGCACACTACCGCGCCGACAACCCACGCACCGGTGGCGGAATTGACACCTGCCCCAGTTAGCCACCAGCCGACGGTGGTGACCACGTTGAAATCACCCACGCCGACGGTGACAGTGACGGCACTGGTTCCGGTTGCCACCCCAGCCCCTGTAGCAATCGTCACTGACGACGAAATCGACTTCGAACCACTGTTCAAACCGGCACCAATTCAGGACCCATTTATGGTTCTCGGCAAATGGTTCGGCAACGGCATCGAAACGGCAGCGGTGCTATTCGAACAGCAGATGATGTTTGCCCAGACTATGCTGAAGGCGACGCCTGTGAAAGCCATGTGGCGTCAGCAGATCGTCGCTACCGAATATCTGTTGATGCTAAGTGGTCCGGGCCAGCGAATTGCCGCGCCAGCATCCCGAACCCACGGCTAAAGTCCAGGCGGTCAAAGCTTACGCAGCGCCACACTCTGAATCGCATGATCCTCGCCCTTGCGTAGGATCAGCCGCGCGCGCTGGCGGGTCGGGAGGATGTTGTCCTCCAAGTTCCTCTGGTTGATAGAGCGCCAGATTTCCAACGCCCGAGCCTCGGCTTGCGGTAGAGTCAGGCTAGCGTAACGGTGGAAATAGGCCCCCGGATCCCGGAAAGCTGTGCTGCGCAGCCGCAGGAACCTTGCCACGTACCACTGTTCAATCAGTTCCGGTTTGGCATCGATATAGATCGAGAAGTCGAAGAAATCCGAGACAAACGGAATCGCCGCGCCACCTTTCGGCATCCTCGCTGACTGCAGAACGTTCAAACCTTCAACTATCAGAATGTCCGGACGCTCGACGGTGATGACCTGACCGGGAACGACGTCATAGTTGAAATGCGAATAGATCGGCGCCTCGGCCTTTTCGCGCCCGGATTTCACGTCACCCAGGAAGTTCAGAAGCCGGGTCGTATCGAAGCTTTCCGGGAACCCTTTGCGGTTCATTAAATCGCGACGTTCGAGTTCCGCATTCGGCAGTAGAAACCCGTCGGTCGTTATCAGATCGACCCGGGGATGATCCGGCCAGCGCGCCAGCAATGCCCTCAACACGCGAGCGGTGGTGCTTTTGCCAACCGCCACAGACCCAGCGATGCCGATAATGAACGGCACCTTGCCGTCCCGCCGTCCGAGAAACCGCGACGAAACCGAGTGCAGTTCCTGTGCGGCCTGGACATATAGATTGAGCAGTCGCGACATCGGCAGATAAATTTGCTCGACCTCATCCATCGACAGTTCGTCCATCAGACCGGACAGCTGTTGCAAATCCTGAGGCACCAAGGTCATAGGAGTGTCGTTACGCAGCTGCGCCCAATCCGTTCGCGTGAATTCGCGATACGGCGAGAACTGCAAGCCACCGGCCGGAACCGGCGAGCCACCGTGGCCTAACCAGGTCGGATCGATCGTGTCCATGTTCTCTAACCCTCACGACCCTTGGCGCGACGCTTTTTCAGCAATACCTGATGTCCCCATCCGGCCTTCTAGCGCTTCTAGAACTGCTGAAAGGGCAACGCCGCGGACTTCCAGCAAAACTAGCAGATGATAAAGCACATCAGCCGCTTCTGCCGTAAGTGCCTTGTCGTCTTGGCTAACGCCAGCGATGACGAGCTCAACAGCCTCCTCGCCGAACTTTTTGGCGCATTTTTCAGCTCCTGCATCCAACAACTGCCGCGTGTACGATTTCTCGCTCGATGCCCCATGGCGCTCATGGATTGTCGTGGCCAGTCTTTGAAGCGTGTCGCTGCTCATGCCGCCGTCTTTGCAGGTTGAAATGTAGAATAATTGCTTACATGAGAACCAGCCAACAAAAAAGGTGGCGAAGCTTGCGCTTGCCACCTCCAAGGTGCCTGTGCGTGTCAACTAACCAACCGGTGGACCGGAGACGCGCATTTTGATGTAATCAAGCTGCTCGAAATTTGAGTACTTGATCACCAGCAGACCGCTCTCACCCGACCCGCGCTTCACTTCGACCTTAAGGCCGAGCGAATCCGACAGCTCCTTCTCGAACGCTTGGGTATCAATGTCTTTCTCGCGGGTCTTCCGGGCCGGACTGTCAACCGCGCCATCGACCTTCTGCACCAAGGCTTCGACATCGCGGACGTTTAAACCCTGTTCGACGATCTTCTGTGCCAGCGCTTCAGCATCGTCCCGGCCGACCAGCGCCCGCGCATGGCCTGCAGTCAGTTGGCCATTTGACACCATCGCCTGAACGGCTTCCGGCAGTTTAAGTAGGCGCATCGTATTGGCCAGGTGGCTGCGGCTCTTACCGATGATCTCAGCCAGCTTGTCTTGTGTGTAGCCGAACCGCTCGACCAGATCGCGGTATCCCGTCGCCTCTTCGATGGCATTCAGGTCGGCGCGCTGGACATTCTCGATAATCGCGAATTCGAGAAGTTCCTGGTCGTTCAAATCGCGAACGATTACCGGCACTACATGCAGGCCCGCCAGCTGCGAGGCACGCCAACGTCGCTCACCGGCGACAATTTCATAGCCACCGCTGACTGGGTCTGCGCGCACGATGATGGGCTGGACCAAACCCTTCTGCCGGATTGAATCCGCCAACTCGTTGAGCTCATCCTCGCGGAAATCTTTGCGCGGATTAAGGCGACTGGCGTGCACCTGATCGACTGAAACCACGCGTTGCTCACCCTCTGGCGGCAAACGCGGCTGCGACATCATCGGTTCGCCAATGAGTGACGCCAGGCCACGACCTAAACGGCTTTTCTGCGAAGGTGCCAGCATGGCGCTCATCTCTCCCAATATCGTCACGTCGTCTCAAGTTCGGCGTCAAGCAGCGCGCAGCAGTTTTTCGCGTTCGATGATTTCGGTGGCCAGTTTGATGTAGGCTTGACTACCCGCTGAGGCGTAATCGTAGAGCATGATCGGCTTGCCATGCGACGGCGCTTCGGCAACGCGGATGTTGCGTGGGATCATCGTCTCGTAAACTTTGGCGCCGAAGAACGCCCGGACGTTCTGCGCCACTTCGCGCGAGAACGAAGTGCGAGCATCGTGCATCGTCAGCACGACACCTTGGATCTCAAGGCCAGGGTTTAATGTCGACTTGATCTGGTCGATGGTCTCTTTCAGCTGCGACAGACCTTCGAGTGCGTAGAACTCGCACTGCACAGGAACCAACACCGCGTGCGACGCGACCATGGCGTTCAGAGTCAGCAAGTTTAGTGATGGCGGGCAGTCGATGAGCATGTACGTATATGGCTGCTCGTTTGGCCGTGAACGCTGCGTCGCGATCAGCGCGTGAACGGCATCACGAAGCTTGAACGGCCGCCCCTGATCAGCACCGAGGTCAGCATCGACACCGACGAGGTCGCCGTTACCTGGAATAATCGACAGCCCCGGCACTGACGTCGGGACACAAGCCTCAGCCAAACTCGCCCGTCCGGTCAGTACATCATAAGTGGTAGTTTTGCGGGCATCGGCAGGAATACCCAGACCAGTTGAGGCGTTACCCTGCGGGTCGATATCGACGATCAGCACCTTCTCACCAACGGCCGCCAAAGCGGTGCCGAGGTTGATGGCTGTTGTCGTTTTACCAACGCCACCCTTTTGGTTGGTGACAGCGAGAACTCTTAAAGTCGTCACGGATCGACCTCCGATTTTTGACTAAACTGGCACTAACCAGACTTAGAACTGAAC
>JAYSVA010000343.1:0-7099 GCA_043718785.1 Hyphomicrobiaceae bacterium | reverse complement strand
GCTACGGGATTCACACATCTCTGGTGACTTTGGCGAGGTGGAAACCTTCGATCATGTGGCTGAGGCGGTGCCAGCCGTCGGCCATCGTTTTGGGGCCGGGCTTTTTGCCGTAGCAGTTCCAGCCGCCGAGGCGGGCCACGACCCAGGACAGCCATGGCAGGCTGCCTCGGGGCCAGGGGTTCCGCTGCCGCTCGGTGCCGCCTTCTTTGGCGGCGCTGATCGCGGCGACCGCGTCGATCTGATCTGCACTGATGACGTCGGTCGCGGGTCTGGAACTGCCGTCGCGGGCATCGACCAGCTGCACGATCCGCACGGCGGCAGCCAGCGCCAGGCTCGCCAGGTTCATCACCGCCGACGCCTCGACCACCTGGGTTTCCTCAAGTTGCAGTCCGTCTTTCTTCAGTGCGCGAAACGTCTCCTCGATGCGCCAGCGCAGCCGGTAGAGCCGCACCACCTCACAGGCGTCGCTGAGCGAGGCCGCCGGCAGCGTTGTCGTCAGCCGCCAGAGCAGCGGCGTGACGCCTGTGGGCGCGTCGATCTCGACGACCTCGACAATGCTCAGCGTGACCGTTGGTGTGCCCTGGCCTTTGCTGTTGCGCGGACGCGGGATTTCAACGTCGCCGCTTTTGATCAGCACACGCGCCGTACGGCCTTTGTCGCCGATGCCTTTGGACGCGACCTGCACCAGCGCCCCGCCCCGCTCGTCGAAAGCAGCCGTTGCGTCGGACAGGCTGGCACCACCTGCCAGTTTGCGGTCATGGTTGGTCCGGATGATGAAATCGACCGCTGCCGGTTTACCCGCAAACACCTCGTAAATATCGCTCTCGCGATCCCCGACGACAACGACCGACGCGGCCGATGCCAGCCGCTCAGCCGCAAGCTGCGCCCCCCGCAGCCAGCGCGCACTTTCTTTGTCGGCAAAGGCGCGCGACTGGCGATCTGCGGCGGGGATCTCGTCGCGCGTCCAGATCTCTGCCGCCGCCACGCCGAGCACGGCGCTATCTTCAGCGTCGATCGTAATGACCGGATGGATGAAAAATCCCTTGGCAACGCCGTCACCGGCGGGTCCAAGGCCGCGCCGCCGCTTGTCGCGGCCGGAAAAATTGATCTCCGTGGTATCCTGCGCCGCGACGATCCTTCGTCCACGCACAGCCTCTGCGGTGCACGCGAAATGCGGTGCCAGAAGGCCATCGACGGTGACCTTGTCTGACGCCAACAGACGGCCCACGCCAAGTTCGCCAGCACGTTTGCCGCCGATCTTCTTGAGCACGACCGAGTGCGTCGCCACCATCTGCTCGAACACCAGCGCTGCCCGCTCGTCGAGCCGCACATCGCCCAGCCCCGTGCCCTGTTTCCATACGCTCGACATCGGCCACCCCGCGAATCATTTCCCCTTGACTCGCACAATTACTCCCCGCTGTGAAACCTGCGACTCACTTGTGTGCATGCGGTAGCTCAAGGGGGAGGAGGAGAAAAAAGTCGCTCGTTGGGAGCAAATGCCAACGCCTCAACTCGCCAGTTCGCCGGTGTCCAGGGCGGAGCGGGCGGCGGTTAGGGTGTTAAGCAGCAGGCAGGCGATGGTCATCGGACCGACGCCACCAGGCACGGGCGTGATCGAGCCCGCCACCTGCACCGCTTCATCGAATGCGACATCACCGACCAAGCGGCTTTTCCCACTGTCACCCGCGACGCGGTTGATGCCGACATCGATGACGCAAGCGCCGGGCTTGATCCAGCTGCCTTTGACGAACTCCGGGCGGCCAACGGCGGCCACCACCAGATCGGCGCGGCGGACCACGTCGGCTAAATCGCGGGTGCCAGAGTGGGCGATGGTCACCGTGGCGTTGCCCTGCAACAGCAGCTGCGCCATCGGCTTGCCGACAATGTTGGAGCGCCCGATGACCACGGCGTTGAGGCCCTTGATGTCGGGCAGCACGGTCCGGATCAGCAGCATCGATCCGGCGGGCGTGCACGGCACCAGGGCGGGCACGCCAATCGCATTGCGGCCGACGTTGATCGGATGGAACCCATCGACGTCCTTGGCCGGATCGATGGCCTCGATCACCTTGCTGGCGTCGATGTGCTTGGGCAGCGGCAACTGAACGAGAATGCCGTGCACGTCATCGTCACGATTGAGATCGCCGATCAGCTCCAGCAGCGTCAGTTCCGACGTCGTGACGGGCAGCTTGTGCTCGATGGAGCGCATGCCGACTTCGGTGGTCTGCTGGCCTTTGCGGCGCACATAAACCTGGCTCGCCGGATCTTCGCCGACCAGCACCACGGCTAAGCCCGGCGCCATGCCGTACGCCCGCTTGAACGCCGACACGCCGAGCGCCACCTCCGCCCGCACCTGCGCCGCGATGGCCGTGCCGTCGATTAGGGATGCTGATGCCATTGAAGAACCTCATGCAGGCAAGAATGTAGGTTGGGTCAAGCCCAATTGCGCGACCCAACATTCCACGGGCAGCGTTGCGGGCATGTCGCGGTGGCAAAGTTGTTGGGTCGCGCAAAAGCTTGACCCAACGAATCGTCGACTTCGGCGTCGCTCGCGCGTCAGCGACCGAAGAACGGGATCATCCAGCCTTGGATCACCACGAAGCGCAGGAAGTAGCAGCCGAGCAGCAAGATCACCGGCGACAGATCGAGCCCGCCAAGGTTCGGCATGACGCGGCGGATGTGTTTCAGGATCGGGTCGGTCAACGCGCCAACCGCTTGCAAGATGCTACGAACAACGGGGTTATAAGCGTTGACGACATTGAAGGCGACCAACCAGGACAGAATGACGTTGGCGATGACCACGAATTCGTAGAGATGGATGACATAGTCGATGAACTGCAGCAGTGGGACCATCGTCAGTTTCCCTCAGGGTTAGGCGGCAAAACTCAGCCACCCGTGTATCTGCGCCGCCGTCTTGGGGCAAGCGGGGAGAACCAACCACGCAACAACCTTACACATTGGTCCGCTGGCGGCTGAGCTCCGCGCGGGCCAGGGCGGCGTCGACGGCGGCGGCGGCGACGTCGATGCCGGTGAATTCGCGGATTTCGTAGGCAACGGTGGGGGCGGTGACGTTCAATTCGCCGACTTTCCAGGCGCCGTCGCGCGGGTCGTAGAGCAAGTCCACGCCGACCAGCGCGAGATCGGGATAGGTTGAGAAGTATTCATCCTTCAGCACCGCCAGAATGTGCTGCGTGTCGCGCGCCAACGCCTCGGCGAGCGGCTTGGCCAGCGTGTCTGTCGGCATCGCCTTGCCGCCAGCGGCCATGTTGGCGACGATGTCACCGGTATTATTCACGCGCCGCGCCGCCCCCGCCGTGATCGTGCCGTTGGGGTGCAACGCCACCAGCAAGCGGATGTCACCGTTACGCTCAACCTCGGGAATGCACTCCTGGGCAAACACGGTTTCGTCGGGCTGCGCCGCGTATTCCGCCAGATAATCACGGATGCGGGTCTTGGCGGCAGCTTCGGTCACGTCGGCCTTTAGCAGCGTCACGCCGATGCCGCCGAACCCGTCGGTCGGCTTCAGCACCGTACCGCTCGGGCTGCGCCGCCAGAACTCCATGATCGCGTGGGGATCACGGGTCTCGATGACTGGCGACACCAGTCCGGGATGACGCGCTTGGAAAGCGGGCGCATACACCGACCGCTTCTCGTGGATTTCCGCCAGCGCCCGCGTGCTGTTCGAGGCTATGCCGCCACGCTGCTCGAACCACGCCGCGTGACGGAGCACATCAAGATAGCGCTGGTCATTACTCGGCGGATCCTGGCGGATCAGCATCGCCGGGATCGTCGCGGGGTCGAGCGGCCTGCTTTGGAGCGGGCCGAGCTTGAATGACGATGCGCCGGGCTTCAGTGCCAGCGAAAGCACCTCGTGCATCAGCAGCGGCGATCCGGCGGCCCGCGCGAACGTCGACACGCCACCCGGTTCTGCAGCCGCATAGGCCACGAACACGCCGCAGCCTTTCTCCAATGCCGCACGCACCAGCTGCAAGCCAGTATCGTGAAAGCCCTTGGCCTCGAAATAGGCGGCGTTGTTGAACTCGTAGCCATTCAGCACGATCAACAGGGAACGGGACAACGGCAGCAGAGGCGCGTGGGGAGGGTGTGTCATGCCACGTCCATACCAGCAGTCATTAATTGCTTCAACGTACCACCTATGATACACTCCCTAACAATGTCCACGCCATCAGGTCCCATTGCCGTCGTATTTTGGCGCTCGGCGACGGGGCGGGAGCCAGTTCGAGACTGGCTGAAAGACTTGCCCTATGAAGACCGCCGCGTCGTCGGTTTTGATCTCCGGAAGCTTCAGATCGGCTGGCCGGTCGGCATGCCGCTTTGCAGATCATTAGGTGGTGGGCTGTGGGAGTTGCGATCAACACTGCCAAGTCGGAGGATTGCCAGGGTCATTTTGGTGCTCGAAGGCGGTGTGATTGTGTTGCTCAACGGCTTTATCAAGAAGACCCAAAAGACCCCGACAGCCGAAATCACGCTGGCTCAGCGTCGTTTGAACGGGCACCATGACTAATGGAGTTGCGATATGACCACCAAGCGCCCCAATAAGCACCACGGATCAACGCTCGAGAGTTTTCTCGATGAAGAGGGCATGCTGGAGGACGCGACGATCAGCGCCGTCAAGTCCGTCATCGCTTGGCAATTAGCTGAAGAGATGAAACGCCAGGGCCTAACCAAGGCGCGTCTCGCCGAACAAATGAAAACCAGCCGCGCCCAGCTCGACCGCATCCTTGACCCCGACAACGGCAACGTCACACTCGAAACCCTGCAACGCGCCGCTGCGATGGTCGGGCGAAAGTTGAAGCTGGAGCTGGCTTAGGGATAGTAAACAGGAGCCAAATCATGAGCCCGAAGATCGACGAAAAGATAGTCACTGTCGGCTCCGGCAATGTCTTTGCCGATATGGGGATGCCGGATGCGGGCACCGAGCTGATCAAGGCGCAGCTCACCCGCCAGCTATCCAAGCAAATCAAGCTGCTCGGCCTGACGCAGACAGCAGCCGCAGCCCGTCTTGGCGTGTCACAACCCGACGTATCTCGACTGATGAAAAACCGCCCCACCGGTTTCTCCACCGACCGGCTATTGAGCCTGCTGAATGCGCTGGATTTGGATGTCGACATCGTCGTGCGTGCCGTCGCTCCCGGCACGCAAGTGGCAGGGGTGCGGGTGGTGGAAGGCGTGGCGTAATTTCGGCTTACGCGCCATCATCTTGCTGAGCGCCGCACCACGACCAGAAATAGCGACGAGAAAGTCAGCAACGCGACGACGCGCATGGACCAAATTTCTGATGTGTTCGGCAGCCCGTAAAGTTTGAGCGGCCAGGAAGCAAATGCTGTGTCACCGAGGCTTCCGGGGAATTTTTCGGAAGGGAACCAGCGTTGGCGTCGCCACGACTCGATGGGACACCGGTCTAAGTATTTTTTGATGTACGTGTAGCTGGGACAGTGGCCTGTATAACCAAGCCCCAGGACCGTCTTGATATCGTAAGCTCCCAAGACCGCGATCCCCACGCACCAAGCAAACATACACGCGGTTATCGGTCGTCGCACGGCCTTTCCCCATCGCGCGCCGATCAAGCCGCAAACGACGCCTGCGAGGGCACTAAGCAAGGCAACCATTCCCAGAAAGGGCGGCAGCGACCGCCACGTTGTAATCCACTCCACCACTTCCATCGCAACCTCCGATCAACTGCATGCCCGTATGATCGATATTGTCTGAGTTCGTACCCAACTGATATTGGCGGATCGCCATATGCAAAGGCCCCACCATCGCTGGCGGGGCCTTTGTTGTTTGGGCGTAGGTTGGGTCAAGCTTTTCGCGCGACCCAACAGTGCACGGGTGGTGTCGAAGTGTTGGGTCGCGCAAGGGCTTGACCCAACCTACGAGCCACCCTCAGTGCGACAGCACCGCCAGCAGCAGGAGCGCCACGATGTTGGCGATCTTGATGGCGGGGTTGACCGCCGGGCCTGCCGTGTCTTTGTACGGGTCGCCGACGGTGTCGCCGGTGACGGAGGCTTTGTGAGCTTCCGAACCCTTCATGTGCTTGACGCCGTCTTTGTCGACGAAGCCATCTTCGAACGACTTCTTGGCGTTATCCCAAGCGCCGCCACCCGAGGTCATCGAGATCGCGACGAACACGCCGGTGACGATGATGCCGAGCAGCATCGCGCCGACTGCGGAGAACGCGGCGCTCTTGCCGAGCGCACCGCCACCAGCGACCAGATAGATCGCGTAGTACAGCACGATTGGCGACAGCACCGGCAACAGCGATGGCAGCACCATTTCTCTGATCGCCGATTTGGTCAGCAGATCGACCGCGCGGGCGTAATCAGGGCGCGAGGTGCCCTTCATGATGCCGGGATCTTCGCGGAACTGGCGGCGGACTTCTTCGACCACCGAACCAGCAGCGCGACCGACCGCCGTCATGCCCATACCGCCGAACAGGTACGGGATCAGACCGCCGAGCAACAAGCCAACCACGACATACGGGTTGGTCAGACTGAAGTCTGGCACCACGCCTTTGAAGTACTGGAAGACCTTGGAGCCAGGTTTATTGGCCTCCGCGATGAAGTACTGCAGATCGTAGTTATAGGCCGCAAACAGCACCAACGAGCCGAGGCCAGCCGAACCAATGGCGTAGCCCTTGGTGACGGCTTTAGTGGTGTTACCAACGGCATCGAGCGCGTCAGTAGACTTGCGCACTTCCTTCGGCAGGCCCGCCATTTCGGCGATACCACCGGCGTTGTCCGTCACCGGACCGAACGCGTCGAGCGCCACAACCATGCCAGCCAGGCCGAGCATCGTCGTCGTCGCAATGGCCGTGCCGAACAGACCACCGAGCTTGTAGGTGGCGATGATGCCAGCGACGATCACCAGGGTTGGCAGGGCGCAGGCTTCAAGCGAGACGGCGAGGCCCTGAATGACGTTGGTGCCGTGACCGGTAACCGACGCCTGGCTGATCGAGCGGACCGGGCGATAGCCGATGCCGGTGTAGTACTCGGTGATCCAGACGATCAGGCCCGTTACTGCAAGGCCGACGAGGCCGCAGTAGAACAGGTTCTGCCCGGTGATGGTCATGGCTGGCTGCGCG
>JAYSVA010000342.1:0-3234 GCA_043718785.1 Hyphomicrobiaceae bacterium | reverse complement strand
CCAGCCAGTTCCTTGGCACCGTAATCTTCCGGGAAGGTCGCGGTGATGACCTTTTCGTCACCGGCTTTGCAGCCCTTCAGGCCATCTTCGAAGCCTGGAATAAAGCCGCCCTGGCCGAGCACCAGGAACACGTCCTCGCCCTTGCCGCCATCAAACGCGACGTCGTCGATCTTGCCGAGGAAATCCAGGGTCAAGCGGTCGCCGTCAGCGGAAACGCGGTCAGCTTCGGGTTCATAGCTGGTATTGCGGTTCGCCAGAGTGGTGACCGCTTCGTCAATGGCGCTCGACTCGATGTGCGCCACTAGGCGCTCAACCTTGAGGGCCGAGAGATCAGTAATGGTGATCTCCGGCAGCACTTCGAAGGTCATGCCGTAGGCCAGATCAGCCTTGCCATCGATGACTTTTTCGATCTCCGCCTGGTCTTCTGGCAGCTTGATCTGCGGCTGCAGGGCTGGACGCTCTTTGCGGTCAACCATCGCCTGGCGGCTGGTCTCTTCGACCGCCTTTTCCAGCACCTCCACCATCAGCGAGCGGCCATAGACCTTCTTGATGTGGCTCAGCGGCACTTTGCCCTTGCGGAAGCCTTTGATCTGCACCTGGTCCTTGACCTCATCGAGGCGCGCGGTGAAGCGCTGGCCCAGATCGGCGGCAGGGATGACCACTTTGAGCTGGCGCTTCAGCCCTTCGGAATTTTCGACATTGACCTGCATGTGCCCTGGACCTTGATTTCGAACGGACTGAACCTTGAAAACCCGCCCCCCAATGGGCGGATCTATGGATGATTGGATGAGCTGAGCTGCAACAGCCGACGATCTAACGAGCACAGGTGTAACGGCAAGTCGCGAACCGTGTCATCTCTCGTCACAATAACAAGCTAAAGCATACGAAGAGCAGATGGTGCGGACGGAGGGACTTGAACCCCCACGGCCAAGGCCACCAGAACCTAAATCTGGCGTGTCTACCAATTTCACCACGCCCGCAAACCTGAATTGCTCTTCGGGCTCTACTAGTTATGCGCAAAAAGATCCGCACCTCGCGTCTCGCGCTCGCACCGTCGCTTGCTTCGGCAGCCGACGTTCACAACCGCTGGAAACACCGGGCAGAAGCACCGCAAACGCCTCAGGCCCCTGTGTTTGGGCGATGTCTAGCAGGACGCGGTTAGATTGCAAGGCCATGTCGCGACATGGTTTCGCTGGTTCTAATGTGCGTCTGCTTTGGCTGCAAGCCTGCGGCATCATTGGGCCAACTCAACGCTTCCCAGTCCGATCCTGCGTCGTGTATGGACGCAGGATCAGTTGCGGTTTGATGTGCCAGGAATAGGTGATGTGATGACAAGCGGTGGCAAGCTGGTGACGGTCTACGGTGGCTCCGGCTTTGTTGGGCGGCATACGGTGCGGGCGTTGGCAAAGGCTGGATGCCGGATCCGCGCGGCAGTTCGTCGTCCCGATCTGGCTGGGCATCTGCAACCCATGGGCGGCGTCGGCCAGATTCATGGCGTCCAGGCGAACCTGCGCTATCCTGACTCGGTGGCCCGCGCAGCCCAAGGCGCTGACGTGGTAATCAACTTGGTCGGCGTGTTGGCACCAACGGGTGCCCAGAAGTTTGATGCCGTACATGCCGCCGGTGCCCGCGCCGTTGCCAAAGCGGCCCGCGAAGCCGGTGTGCGCCAACTGATCCACGTCTCGGCTATCGGTGCTGACCTCAAGTCCGCTTCGGCCTATGCCCGCTCGAAAGCCGAAGGCGAAGCGGCGGTGCTGGAAGAGTTCCCGGATGCCATTATCCTGCGGCCATCCATTGTGTTCGGCCCGGAAGACGGGTTCTTCAACCGTTTTGCTGGTCTGGCCCGGATGTCGCCGTTTCTGCCTTCCATCGGTGGCGGCCGCACCAAATTCCAGCCGGTGTTTGTCGGCGACCTCGCGGCTGCGATTGCCGCAGTGGTTGATGGCAAAGGCCAGCCCGGCAAGATCTACGAAATCGGTGGGCCGGATGTGCTGAGCTTCCGCCAGCTGCTCGATAAAACCCAGGAATGGACCGACCGCAGCCGCTTCTATCTGCCGATGCCATTCTGGCTGGCGAAACTGCAGGCGCTGCTGACCTGGCCGCTGCCGAACGCGCTGCGTCCGATCACCGTCGATCAGGTCAAGCTGCTGCAGGTCGATAACGTCGTCAGTGCTGCTGCCAAAGCCGAAAGCCGCACCCTAGCCGATCTCGGCATTACCGCCCCCCACACCATCGCCGCCGTCGTTCCCGGCTACCTCGAACGCTTCAAACCACGCGGACAATACTCGCATTACCGGGGCTGATCTCGCGGCTGTTGGGGTTTGACGTTCTCTGCGGTAAGGTACGCTTACCATTGGGGAGAATCATCATGTCGCCCACCGTACTTGACGAACGCGTTGACGCCACCGCACCGGTCTATCCCTCGGTCCGGCAATACATTCATGATCTCGCCGCCCGCCACGGCGTGATCTACCAGCAAACAGCGCTGGACCAACTCTCCGACGCCTATGCTCGGCTGTCCGATAGCGATGTCGAACTGGATGAGACGGAAAATCTGATAACGGCCTTGCGTCGTGCCAAAGTGATTTCGGATGATGAAGGCAGCGACTTACATGATGCTTACATCCGGGGCGACTTAGGCCTCTCCTAAGCCCTTCTCTCCGACCATATCTCCGAGGTTCGACGCATGGCGCTATTCGATCCTTTCGGCGATTTGGACGTTGCAGGTTATCTGCAGAATGCGAAAGCTTACAAAACAGCCTCAGCAGTGAAACGCTTTGAACATGCGGAGCACAGTATTGCGCTCCCCGGTGCCATCGCCGCTCTGCAGGTCCGCGATCGTCTGACCTACCAGGACGTCCTCGCCACGCACCGCCTGCTGTTTGGCCGCGTTTATCCGACATGGGCTGGCAAGGACCGCCTCACCACCTTGCCACACCTTAACATCCACAAAGGCCCGATTATATTTGCGCCGCCGCTGGATATTGGCCGGGCCGCCAACCACGCGCTGACCGAAGGCAGCAAGCCAGAGTTCATGCGCAAGCATCCGGGCGAAGTGATGGGCTATCTGGCATACGCGCACCCGTTTCTTGAGGGCAACGGGCGGACGATCCTGTCCGTGCATTCGGAATTAGCCCGCCGCGCCGCCATCAGTATTGACTGGCGCAGCATGGACCATCGCGCCTACCTCGTCGCGCTGACCCGCGAGCTGCAGCGGCCCAACCACGATCTGCT
>JAYSVA010000341.1:0-3236 GCA_043718785.1 Hyphomicrobiaceae bacterium | reverse complement strand
GGCCGCGGCCTCTAAGACTGCGCCCCTCAATAACCTGCTTGAACATCCAGAGACCTTTAAGATGTATACACTCTATTGGCCCAATCTCCCCGGAACGGACCCAACCGTCCAGCTAGGACCGATGGCTCACAGCAAGCGTCCGGCGGAAGGCGCAAACGGGCTTCTCCGCCCTACGTCCCCCGCCCTCACAGCCCCTGCTGCAGGCTGCGGACAAAGTCGGAGAGGCCGAGGAGGCGGTCGCGTTTGAGGCGTTCGGCGGTGAGGATGGACTTCAGGCCGGTGCCGCTTTTGTCGAGGTCGGCGTTGATGATGACGTAGTCGTATTCCTGCCAGTGGCTGATTTCGGCGGAGGCTTCGGCCATGCGCTGCGCCACCACTTCGGCGGTGTCCTGGGCGCGGGTTTTCAGGCGCGACTCCAGCACGCTGCTGGACGGCGGCAGGATGAACACCCGCACGAGGTCCTGCGGCAGCTTCTCCTTGACCTGCTGGGTGCCCTGCCAGTCGATGTCGAACAGCACGTCCTGGCCGGAGGCGATGGCCGCTTCCACGGGCGCGCGCGGCGTGCCGTAGTAGTTGCCGAACACCTTGGCCCACTCGAGCAGTTCGCCGTTATCGCGCATGGCGAGGAACCCGGCTTCGTCGCGGAAGTAGTAATCGCGGCCCTCAACTTCGCCGGGGCGTGGCTTGCGCGTTGTCACCGAAACCGACAGGCGGATCTCCGGGTCGGATGCCAACAGCGCCTTGGCCAGCGTGGTTTTGCCCGCCCCCGACGGCGATGACAGCACCAACAGCATACCGCGTCTCGCCAGTTTAGAGGGGGCTAGCTTGGTCGGCGCAGGAAGATCAGATTTAGTGGGCTTTTTCGGCGGCACGGGCGGGCTCGTTTTATTCGATGTTGGCGACTTGCTCGCGCATCTGGTCGATGATGGTCTTCAAGGTCAAGCCAAGGCGCGTGATATCGGTGTCGTTCGACTTCGCGCACAGCGTATTGGCTTCGCGGTTGAATTCCTGCGTCAGGAAGTCAAATTTACGGCCAACCGGTTCTTGTGCCGCCAGAAGATCGCGGGCGGCGGCGATGTGGGCGGTCAGGCGCTGCAGTTCCTCTTCAACATCGGCGCGGGTCGCCAGCAGCACGGCTTCCTGGTGCAGGCGGGCGGCATCAAAGGTGGCGGAGGTGTCGATCAGCTTGGCGACCTGCTCGGCGAGGCGGGCTTTGATGGCGTCGGCGGAACGGGCAGGCGAAGCTTTGACGGTGGCGACGATACGCTCGATTTCGCCCAGCTGGTCGGCCATGACGGTGGCGAGGCGCCCGCCTTCAGCGGCGCGGGCGGCAATCAGGGCATCCAGGCAAGCATCGAAGCTGGCAACGATGGCGTCATAAGCGGCAACGTTGACTGCGTCGTTTTCGGTGGCATCGCGGGTTTCGAGCACGCCTCGCTGTGACAGCAATGCTTCGACGGATAGCGGCGCGACATTGCCGCCCGCGAGTGCGCGAACTTGCGCGGCGGCCGTGAGGATTTGCGACAGCACGGCCTCGTTGAGACGAATTTCCGAAGTGCCGGCCTCGCGTGTCACCGTCAGATTGACTTGCAGGTTGCCGCGCTGCAGGCGCTTGGCCGCGAGTTCCTTGATGCGCGGTTCCAGGGCGTCAAACCCCGGGGCCAGCCGCGTCCGCAAATCGAGACCGCGACCGTTGACCGAGCGGATTTCCCACACCCACGACAGCGCCCCCTGCCGACCATCGGCGCGAGCAAATCCGGTCATGCTTTTCAGGGGTGACGGTGTGAAGGGCGTCGATGCGGATTTATCAAGTATCATCACGACTTCCCATGGTGGCCGAAAATTTCACTCCCACCCCTTACCTTGGTTTCCCGGAATGCCTGTCGGCCTTCTGCCGACTGGCATATCCGGGACCTTCACCAGTCGGGGTTTGGCACGATGTGCCCAACCGATAGTGGTGAAGGCCCCGGATATTTTCTGCCCGTCAAAGGGCAGAAAATTCCGGGGAACCAAAAAGTTGAACAGAGAGGAGATGTTATGCCCTCACGTTGGCTCCCAGTCGAGCAGTTTGGCGGCGTCGACTTCGCTGACGACGGGGTATACCAAGCCGTCGCGGATCACATACACCCAGTCGAGGTGCTTGGAGGCGGCGAGATCTTCCGGCGTCACCGCTTCCAGCACATCCTCAAATTCGGTGACATACTCGTAGATGATCTCGCGTTGCGTCTCGGTTGCGTGCTTTGACCAATCGGTTTTCGTCAGGGTCGAGGCCAGATCATCATCGAAAATGATTTCTGCCAACGCGGTTAGCGGCAACGTACCAGCCCGCACACGCTCGCCGACCACGGTGGCAAACCCCATTTGCACGAGGCCGGAGCAGATGAACTCATTGGGGGCAACCAAATGCTTGTTGGTCCGGCGGGCGAGCGCTTTCTCGGGCCCCCGAATGCGGTTGCTGACGCCGTACAGCAGCCGGTCTAGGCTTGCCTTGGCAATCTGCCAGATGGTCCGGTAGGAATAGCGCGACTTGATGCTGTTTAGCGTGCGGCCGCGCACATGGCTCTGGATTTCCCAGTCGAACCAATCTTTGGTGCAGCGCTTGATGCCCAGCACCGTGCGGCGGTCGTTCACATAATCGGCGAGGTTCGTCAGATCGACGCCTTCGGACGCTGCCTCGATGACAAACGTATTGTTGAAGCCGACCTCATCGTACGGCACCAGGAACACTAGCGCCGAGTGGCTGAATTTTCCATGCGTCGCCCACTGGATGAACCGAGATTTCCAGTCGTTCTGCTTGCGCGTTAGCACCACGTCGGCGCGCTTCAGGAAACGGCCCGCGAGGAAATCCGCCACCGGCATCGGCCAGGATGGCGGGGCGGTGGCGTCCGACGTCGACACCTGCCGCACAGCAGGTGCCGTCGCGCGCTTGGCAATGAATTCCATGGGTGCCTCTCGCTGAGAAAATCTTGACCTGACAATAGCACATCAGCAACGTGAACTGAGGCTTAACTGGTGCGAGCCGTTTCGGAAAGATGCTGCAGCATCGCCCGGATATTGCGATGGTGGCCGGGCCGGTAGAAACCTTCGAGGGCTGCGAAGTCGGCGTCAGCAGCCAGCGCTTCTGCGAACGGGAAACCGATGACAGCCTCGATGTCGGCGTCGGGCCCCGTCAGAGCCCCCGCATTGAGCGCGCCCCGGCAGCGTTGCTCAATCTTGTCAAAGTACGCGATGTTCTG
>JAYSVA010000035.1:0-10957 GCA_043718785.1 Hyphomicrobiaceae bacterium | reverse complement strand
AGTGGGAGCACGTCACCGACATTCTCGACGTGTGGTTTGATTCAGGCTCCACCCACTCCTATGTGCTGGAAGACCCGGTGAAGTTCCCCGGCCTCGCGGGCATCCACCGCAAGGTCGATGGCGGGCGTGACACCGTGATGTACCTCGAAGGCTCGGACCAGCATCGCGGCTGGTTCCACTCGTCGCTGCTTGAGTCGTGCGGCACACGCGGACGCGCACCGTTCGACGTGGTGCTGACGCACGGCTTCTGCCTCGACGAGAAGGGGGCGAAGATGTCGAAATCGGTCGGCAACGTCACCGCGCCGCAAGACATCATCAAGGACTCCGGCGCTGACATTCTGCGCTTGTGGGTGGCAGCGTCCGACTATTCCGACGACCTGCGCATCGGCAAAGAGATTATGAAGGGCTTCTCCGAGTCCTACCGCAAAACCCGCAACACCCTGCGTTGGATGCTCGGCACCTTAGGCCACTTCAAGCCGTCCGACGTCGTTGCACACAAGGACATGCCTGAACTTGAGCGGCTGATGCTCCACCGCCTCGCCGAGCTCGACCCGATCATCCGCGAGGCCTACGCCGCTTACGACTACAAGAAAGTCGTGGCGGTGCTGGCGCAGTTCATGAACACGGAGCTGTCCGCGTTCTACTTCGACGTGCGCAAGGATGCGCTGTATTGCGACGCCCCCTCCAGCATCAAGCGCCGCGCCGCCCTGACGGTGGTCGACATCATGTGCGACGCGCTGATCAAGTGGCTCGCGCCGATCCTGGTGTTCACCGCCGAGGAAGCCTGGCTCGCGTACAAGCCGGGTACGGACAGCAGCGTCCATCTGCAGCAGTTCCCGGCGATCCCACCGGCCTGGAAAGACGCCAAGCTCGCGGCGAAGTGGGTGTCCATCCGTACGGTGCGCTTTGGCGTCACCGGCGCGCTGGAGCTGGAACGCGCCGCCAAACGCATCGGCTCCAGCTTAGAGGCTTGCCCGACCGTCTACCTCGCCGACAAGGACTTGTTGGCGGTGTTGCGCAGCGTCGATTTCGCTGAGGTCTGCATCACGTCGGGCATCAATATCGTCGACGGCAAGGGCCCAGACGGCGCGTTCGTCGTGCCGGATGTGGCTGGCGTCACCGTCGTCCCAGCACTCGCCGAGGGCAAAAAGTGCGCCCGCTCCTGGCGGATCACAACCGACGTCGGCAGCGACGCCGCCTACCCCGACCTCTCCGCCCGCGACGCCGCGACGATGCGGGAAATTGAAGGGAAATGATCCGTAGGGCGCAAAAGCCCGTTTGCGCCTTGCGCCGTGGCCGGGTGACGGCCCTGCGGTAAGGGGGGCGTGTGATTACCGCACCACCGACCTGGTGGAGAGACGGCGGAAGGCGCAAGGGGGCTTTTCCGCCCTACGGCCTGAGCGCCGCCATCATCGCCTCGGCGATGCCCCGGTACACCTCAGCTTGCGGACTATCTGGTTCGGTGACGACGATGGGCAGGCCGCTGTCGGCGCGTTCACGGATCGCGAGATCGAGCGGGATTTCGCCGAGGAAGGGCACCCCGAGTTTCGCCGCTTCCGCCCTAGCACCACCGTGCGAGAAAATCTCGTGGCGCTTGCCGCACTGGTCGCACAAAAAATAGCTCATGTTCTCAATCAGCCCGAGGATCGGCACGCCGACGGTCTGAAACATCTCCACGCCGCGCCGGGCATCGATCAGCGCCAAATCCTGCGGCGTCGAAACGATCACCGCTCCAGCTAGCGGCACGGCTTGCGCCAGCGTCAGCTGGGCGTCACCCGTACCGGGCGGCATGTCGACGATCAGCACGTCGAGCGGCCCCCAGGCGATATCGCGCAGCATCTGCGTGATAGCGGACGCCACCATCGGCCCGCGCCAGACCAGCGCCTTATCGACATCAACGACAAAGCCAATCGACATCACCTTGCAGCCGTAAGCTTCCAGCGGCGACAGCGTCCGCCCCGAGACAATGTTCGGCCGCCCCTTCAGGTTCAGCAATTTCGGCATCGACGGGCCGTAGATATCAGCATCGAGAATACCGACCTTGAGCCCCTGCGCCCGCAATGTCAGCGCCAGGTTACACGCCGTCGTTGACTTGCCAACGCCGCCTTTGCCGGAGGCCACGGCGATGATGTGCTTGATCTTCGACAGGTTGGGGAACCCGGGCGCAGCATTGGTCACCGGTTTCGGCGGGACCGCCAGCTTCGGCGCAGCGCCCGAAGGCCGGTCAGCCGTCAACGACACCAGCGCGCGTGCCACACCGGGGAATGCCGCCAACCGCGTCTCAAGCTGTTGGCGCACCGGCTCCCAGCGGCTCGCATCCGCAGGCTCGATGGCAATTGACGCCACCACCCGATCCCCCGCCACCGCCATCTCGACCGGGCCATCCTCGCTGGAATCGATAGCGCGCCCGTCCGGTGCGGTCAGACCAGCCAGCAGCTCAGGCAGCGCTTTTCCGATGGCGTCAGCGTCAATCATCTAAACTTCCTCTCACTTCGAGCCAATCGATTGCCCTTGCCAGCGCACTCGCACTCTCGGGTATCGCCTCCTCCCCCTTGAGGCGGGAGGACAACGATAGCTTCGCGTTAGCGTCGCTATCGTGAGGTGGGGCTGGTCTTCGGGCAACGAAACGAGCGGCGCGGAGTCACCCCCACCTCGCCCCGCAAATCCGATTTTTGTGAGTACGAAAATCGAGCCGTGCAGTCCTCCCCTTCAGGGGGAGGAGCCGAAAGATCGAAAGTGCCTGCAATTGGCGCGAGTTTCCATACGCAAACGGGGACCGGACTTGCGTCCGATCCCCGCCTGATGTGCAAGCGACGAGCGCTCAGTGCTTCTGCACTTTGCCGCCGCTGAGGCGTGGATCGGCATCGATCCGGGCACCGGTGGTGGAATAGGCGACGTCAGCATTGCGCTGCTGGGTTTCCAACACGAACGAGGCAACGAAGCCGATGCCGATGACGGCGAGAACTGCGGCGAGGAATGCTTTCATGGGTTCTCTCCTACTCTGCCGGTTGCGGACGGGTGCCGCCGGAAATTGCTTCCGGATTGTTTTTGGCAACTTTGTCGACCCAGACGCTGTGATGTTCTTTCGCCCAGTTCAGATCAACCTTGCCTTTGCCCATCGCATCGAATGCACCTTCCATGCCGATGGAGCCGATGTAGATATGGGCGAAGATGATCGCCACCATGATCAAGCCGACAAGGCCGTGAACGGTCATGGCGAACTGCAGTGCCGTCATGCCGTAGCCGGCCGGACGGAACATCATCAGGTAGCCCGAGACCGACAGTGCGATGCCGCCGAGAACGGTCGTCCAAAAGATCAGCTTCTGGCCGCCGTTGAAACGATCAGCTGGCGGATGCTTGGAGCCGACCAAACCGCCGCCCTGGGCGAACCAAGTCAGGTCGCGGCCACTCGGCAGGTTATCCTTCACCCACATCACGAACATCAAGGTGATGCCCAGAGCGAAGGCGAAACTGACGTAGTTGTGCACGAACTTGCCAGCCTGGGTGATGACTGTAAACGCATCAGCACCGATGACCGGCAGCAGCACGGACTTACCGAACACGAGGTTCAAGCCGGTCAAACCAAGCAAGATGAACGATGTCGCCGACAACCAATGGGCGAACCGCGACATGCTGCCGAACCGCTCAATGGTCTGGCCCGATGGACCGCCCGCAATGCGAATGCGACCGCGCAGCAAGAAGAACACGGCAAGCAGCGCCAGTGTGCCAAGGATGCTGATCTTGCCAACGGTTGACAGCGTGCCATCGCGGAAAGCGCGGAATTCCTGGCCGCCCGGCTGGATCAGGTTGCGACCGGCCGCATCCGGGATTGACACACGGCCCGATAGCATATCGCCGGAACCCGGCTTCAACGCGTCGAGCAGCTGCTTTTCTTTGACGGAGCTGGCCGTCGGGTTGACCGACGTTGGCTGCTGAGCTGCAACTGGCGATGCCAGCAGCAGCGCACCAAGAGCGAGATAACGGATTGACGTTTTTATGTTCATTGTTGGTATCCTCAAGCGACTGAAGACTAAGACCCCACTCACCCCTCCCGAAGGAAGTGGGGTCCACGCAGTGACGATCAGGTCGCGATGTCTTCCTTGTATGCAGTCTTCCAGCCCCATGCGCCTGAGCCATAGCCGCGTTTAGCGACCCGCTCTTTGTAGATTTGCGCGATGATCTGGCCGTCGCCAGCCAGCAAGGCTTTGGTCGAGCACATTTCGGCGCACAACGGCAACTTGCCTTCGGCCAACCGGTTCGAACCGTAGCTGGAGTACTCAGCTGAGGTATTGTCGGCTTCCGGACCACCGGCGCAGAACGTGCACTTATCCATCTTGCCGCGCGAACCGAAGTTGGCGGTTTTTGGATACTGCGGCGCCCCGAACGGGCAGGCGTAGAAGCAATAACCGCAGCCGATGCACAGCTCTTTCGAGTGCAACACGACAGCGTCTGCGGTGGTGTAGAAGCAATCCACCGGGCAGACTGCCGCGCACGGAGCGTCCGTGCAGTGCATGCAGGCCATCGACACCGAGCGTTCGCCCGGTTTGCCGTCGTTGATCGTGACGACGCGACGGCGGTTGATGCCCCACGGCACATCGTTTTCGTTCTTGCAGGCGGTGACGCAGGCGTTGCATTCGATGCAGCGGTCCGCGTCGCAAAGGAATTTCATGCGTGCCATTGAAAACTCTCCTTAAGCCGCGCGGATCTGGCAGAGGGTGACTTTACCTTCGTGCATCGCCGTTACCGGGTCGAAGCCGTAGGTGGTGATGGTGTTGACGCTTTCCCCGAGAACGACCGGGTCAGTGCCTGCAGGATAGTTTTTGCGGTGATCTTCGCCTTGGTAGTAACCACCGAAGTGGAACGGCATCCAGGCAACGCCCTTGCCGACCCGCTCCGTCACCAGCGCCTTGACTTTGACCTTCGCGTTGTTTTCCGGACCGTCGACCCAGACCCAGCTGCCTTCGGCGATGCCGCGCGAGGACGCATCGTCAGGATGGATTTCGACGAACATGTCCTGCTGCAGTTCAGCCAGCCACTTGTTCGAACGGGTTTCCTCGCCGCCACCTTCGTACTCAACCAGACGGCCTGACGTCAGGATGATTGGGAAGCCCTTGGCGACGCCCTTGTCGACGGCGGCTTTCTGAACCGAGAAGCCAGTGTTCATGACACGGAATGACTTGAAGTCCGGCCGGGTTGGATACTTGGCGACGAGGTCTACGCGTGGCGAGTAGATCGGCTCGCGGTGGACCGGGATCGGATCGGGCAGGTTCCAGGCGTTGGCGCGGGCCTTCGAGTTGCCATACGGCGCGCAACCGTGGGCAATCGCCACGCGCTGAATGCCGCCCGACAGATCGATCGCCCAGGAGACGTTGCCGATGGTGTTGCCACCGATTTTCGTGATGGTGGCAAGTTCGGCTTCGGTCAAATCCTTGTCCCAGCCGAGCTTCTGCAGCACGGCCATCGTGAACTCGGGGTAGCCGTCCTTGATTTCGGAGCCGAGCGAGTACGAGCCTTCGGCCAGCATGTTCTGCTTGGTTTCGACCTCGACCTCTTTGCCCTCGGCATCCTTCTGCTTGGACTTGATCACCCGCTCGGTGCCGAAGCGCGCGCGGAATGTGCCGCCGCCATCCTTGACGGCCAAGTTGGTGTTGTAGAGCAGCGGCGAACCCGGATGCTTCTGCTCCGGTGTGCCCCAGCATGGCCATGGCAGACCGTAGTGGTCGCCAGCGATTTCCGCAGGTGCACCTGGCTTGGCTTTCAGCGTGACAATGTCAAACTGGTCCTGATGCTTCATGTGCGCTTTGATGCGCTCTGGCGACTGGCCGCAATAGCCGGTTGAGAAGCCCCCGCGATTGATCTCGCGCAGGATCGATTCAGCTTCCGGCTCATCGCCGAACTTACCTTTCACCATCTTGATGTTCTTGAACATCTTGTCGGCGAAGCCCAGGCGCTTGGCGAGCTCATAGATCGCCCAATAATCAGTGGCAGATTCGAAGATCGGCTCAACGATCTTCTCGCCCCACTGCAGCGAACGGTTTGAGGCCGTGCGCGAGCCGTCGCACTCCATGTTGGTGGCGATGGGCAGCAGGTAGGTGCCGTTCTTACGGCCAGCCAACGAGACGAAGTTGGTCGGATGCGGATCGGCGACGACCAGCAGTTCCAATGCCGACAGGCCCTTCACCATCTCCGGCATACGCGGCACGGTGTTACCACCGTGGCCGAAGATGATCGCGGCTTTCAGCGTATCGCGCTGATCAACCTGATCTTTCGGCACGGTCACCGCATCGAACCAACGGGTCGACGGGATGCCCGGCATGGTGCGATAGTTGATCTTGGTGTTGTTCGGGCCGTCCTTCTTGTCGAAGCGGCTATCGAGCCACTCAAACTCGACTTCCCAGACGCGTGACCAATGCCGCCAAGCGTTGTCATCAAGGCCGTAGTAGAGCGGCAGCGTGATGACGTCGAGGCCAAGGTCGGTTGCGCCCTGCACGTTGGTGTGGCCGCGGAAGATGTTGGCGCCGGTGCCGGGTGCGCCGACGTTGCCGGTTGCCAGCAGCAAGATGCAGTAGGCGCGGACGTTGGCGGTGCCGACGGTGTGCTGGGTGGCACCCATGCACCAGATCAGCGTTGAGGGCTTTTCATTCGCAAACAACTGGGCGACGCGCTTCAGCTGCTCGCCGGGAACGCCGGTGACATCTTCAACGGTCTTCGGGTCCCACTTCTTCACTTCGGTACGGATTTCATCCATGCCGTTGACGCGCTGCTGGATGAATTTTTTGTCTTCCCAGCCGTTTTCAAAGATGTGCCACAGCAAGCCCCAGATGATCGGAATATCCGTCCCCGAACGGATGCGCACATATTCGGTGGCATGTGCCGCCGTGCGGGTCATCCGCGGATCGATGACGATCAGGTTGGCTTTGTTGGTTTCCTTGCCGGTCAACACGTGTTGCAGCGACACCGGGTGGGCTTCAGCCGGGTTGCCGCCCATGATGATCATGGTCTTGGAATTGCGGATGTCGTTGTACGAGTTGGTCTGCGCGCCGTAGCCCCAGGTGTTGGCAACGCCAGCCACCGTGGTCGAGTGGCAGATGCGGGCCTGATGGTCGACCGAGTTGGTGCCCCAGAATGCCGCCATTTTGCGGTAAAGGTATGCGCCTTCGTTGGTGAACTTCGCCGAACCCAGCCACCACACCGACTCTGGGCCGGACTTCTCGCGGATCTCAAGCATCTTGGTCGAGATTTCGTCGAGCGCCTGCTTCCACGAGATCTTCTGATACTGGCCATCAACCAGCTTCATCGGATATTTCAGGCGGCGGTCACCGAACACGATTTCGCGGATCGCCGCACCCTTGGCGCAATGCGTACCACGGTTGATCGGGCTCTCATAGGATGGCTCCTGGCCAACCCAGACGCCGTTCTGCACTTCCGCCGTAATGGTGCAGCCGACCGAACAGTGCGTACACATGTTCTTTTTCAGAACCGTCGGCTTGGAGTGGTCAATCGCGGCGACCGCGTGGGCCTTCTGCACCGTGGCAGAGCCGAGCGTGCCGACGGCGGCGAGGCCAGTGGCGGTAAAACCCGCGTTGCGCAAAAACGCGCGGCGGTCGAGAGGAGCCGAACCATGCGAGGCGGTCGGCACCAGGCTTGAACGGCGCGAACCCTTATCAAGGCGTTTGGTTAGCATGGGCAGTGTCCCATTCTTCTGTTGATCGAGATCAGTTCATTGGTTCAGTGCCGCACAACGCGTGCGGCTTACAGATAACGGTTGGTGGCGTAGAATTTCTTCACGTGCTCGCTCTCTTTGTAGCGGGCCTTCTTTTGGTCGGTGGCGCTCTCGGCAGCTTCGACCGTGGTCGGCGCAGCAATGCCAGCAGCCACAGTGACGGCACCAGCAGCACCGGTACCCAGGCCCTTCAGGAAGCCACGGCGATTGAGATCAGCGGTCGCGTCAGGTTTGGTCTTTGACATGTCCAGTCCCCTTTAAGCAGCAATTGCGAAGGCACGAGTTTCAAGATCAATCCAGTGGCCACCGACATCGGCGACCGCCCGGTAGAAATTAGCTGACGGCGCGATGGCGATGTCAGCAAACAGTCGCGGCACCCACGTTTTAATGTGGGTCGCGAAAAACGCGTCCTGGTCGGCTTGTGACGTGGCGTAGGTGCCGTCGATCATGCCAGCCATGGCATCAAACAAAGTCGCTACGTTGTCTTCCGGCTCGTGGATGCCAACGCGACGTTCGATGCACAACCGGGCCAGATCTGCCCGCACGGCTGACAGTGGCCGCTCATGCAAGAATCCCGCAAGATAGAACGACGCATACGGCAGCACTTCACCACGACCAACACCAACCAGCAGCTTAAAGTATTCCTCACCAGCTGCCGCAATGCTGACTTCACGGGCTGCATCAGCCAGCGCGATCCACGCCATACCAAGCGGCGATGCATCGCCAGTGATGCTGCCAATTTGCTCCAGCAACTCACGGGTCGGCGGTTTAGCAAACAGATGCGCCAGCAGCCGATAACCGCGCGCACGTGCCAGATCGACATCGTCCAGGTCCGCATGGACGTCGTTAGCTGGCTCGCCAGCGCCGTCGAACAAATCTGGCCGTAGCAGCGTCCTCGGAACACCCGTCGCGGCTTCAATGGCGGCGACACGGTCAGCGGGTACCCGGCTCCAGCCCGATACAGACGGTTGCGCAATGCCCAGGGCGCGAGCCAGGGCACCAATGCCACCGGCAGAATCAATCGCACGCTGTAGCCCTGCGTCACGCATCCAACTTGCCCCGATTTCCTGCCCCAGCAGTCTAAATTTATTGTTTTGATGCTGCTCTTTTGGGCAGCCTCATTAAGACGGATGATTAGCAGACTAATGCTGCCATAGGAAGCCCCTATGCCGCAGTACAACGGATTTGTGACAAGAAAAAAGTTTTACAAGTTGGCTTGTTAGCGCCTGCAGCAATCCTCGTCTAATGCATTAGATCGGCAAGGCACCACCATGCCGACGGCGGCTCGATGCGGCTTCGGCACTTGGCACTTTCGGTGGCGTGCTCAAATTTTCAGCAAATACAGGCGGTTGTTTTACCGCAGCCATTTGGCCGTCCACTGATGGCTGCGCGTCTCCTGCCGTTGCGATGGTCAACGGCGGTGTTTCAACGGCCTGCACGCCCTGCTGCGTCGCAGCAATTTCCACTTCGGCGGTCGCATCATTTTTTGCATCAGCGACCTCCGATTCGCTGCCGACCAGTGGCTTCTTCGCATCATCACCGAACACACTTTGCGTCGCCTGCGCCATCCACACGCTGGTATCCGTACCCTCGGCCAGTTCTTGGTACAGACCGTGGATGCCACCGGGCATATTGAAGTCCCATTGGTTCTCCGCCACCTCAACAAAATCGCGAATTTGCGGGTCGAGGCTCCACATCTTCCGCAACGCCAGCTTCTGCAGCGCCTCCGGCACGCCCTTCTGGAGGAACTGCGTGATGTCACTCTCGGCCGTCAGGTCCTCGACCTTGGTCAGCTTGGACAGATCAATCTCGGGCTCCGGCTCTTCCGGCTTCGCGGCGACCGGCGGCTTTGCGTCCGGCTGCTTGGCCTGCTGCTGCTTCTGCCGCGACCAGCGGCTCAGGAACGGCTCGTTATCTTGGTCATTGCTCATGACTTCTTGCCTCCCTTGCCCGGCTCTTGGCCCGATCCGTCGCCAGAACCACCCCGGCCATCCCGCCAGCGCACATCGAACGGGCGGTTGTCGCGCTGCCGCTTGATGATCGGCCGCTCGACGTGGTTGCCTTCGATGAACGCGGCGATGGCCCCCGCGACCTCCGTCGGCATATCAATGGTCTCGACGATGTTGCTGCCTGCCTCCGTGTTGCCCTCACCCTCCGCCGGATCAGCGGTGACCAGCAGCACATCAATCGGCGGCACGTTGTCCGCACCAACATCTTGCAGGCGCATCACCACCCACAGTTTCGGTGCCCCGCTGCTCAGGTTATCGCGGTAATTGGCCGTATCCGTCGAATACACGCTGATCGGGAACGCCCCAGCATAGAAGCGCTGCCCGGCCTTCGTGCCACCCAGCGGCGTCCACGGTGCCACGTCGGGTGCTTGGGCAAAAATCGTGATCGGTCGCCACGCCACGCCGCCCCATTCGCCGCCGAGTTCGCGGCGTTCGAGCACTAGGCCAATCGTCATCTGCTCTTCGATCATGAGCTTTGCTCTTTCAGCGGCAACCCGGTCAGCAGGTTCTGCGGCTTCAGCCGGATGATCCGGTTCGTAGTCATGCCGAGGATCAGATACACCGGCTTACCCGCCACCTTCTCCAGCATAACACCGGGCTCGCGGAACGTCAGGTTGAACAACGCGACGATGCGGTCCCGCCCCGCGTCCGGCGGTTCCTCGCCCTGCCACAGCGCGTTGCCGATGCGGGTGCCCTCAGCCTCCAGCCCGACGAACCAGTGCCACGCTTCCTGCTCGACATTGACCAGCGGCGTCACCACCACGCCAACCCCTAGGAAGTGCGAGACCCAACGGCTGATCACGTTGGCAAACGCGGCGCGGGCCGGTTCGCCCTGGCGGAAGTCCACCACCATATCGTGGGCGTCACTACGCTCGATGTAGCCGGCGCTATTCGCCGCCGTCATCACATCGAGGTTGCGCACCTTGGCGTCACCAAACACCGCCACCAGCGGCGAGTTCTGATCGCTCACCGTGCCATCGACCAACTCCTCGTCGGCGAGCAGCATCACCCCATCTTTGATCGACAGTCGTTGCGCCCGAAACAGCAGTTCGGCCGCGCGCAGCACATACGGGTCGGTCTCGCCGTCGAAGATATTGCGGGCGATGACGTGCACCAACTGGTTCAGGAACAGCGGCGGTATCGTCACTTTTGTCGCGCGTATCAGGCCGAGGTAAGCCGCCTCGACCGTCGGTGCCGCCAGCAACGCATCGCGAAAACCGATCAG
>JAYSVA010000340.1:0-18951 GCA_043718785.1 Hyphomicrobiaceae bacterium | reverse complement strand
GCACTTCTCCGCGTGTCAGGCTCGCGACCTTTTCGGCTTCCTTGTCGACGCAGACGACATTCCAGCCGAATTCGGAGAAGCAGACGGCCGAAACCAGCCCGACGTAACCAGCACCGATCATGCAAATTTTCAAAACACTGTCTCCTGCGGTAGAACGACGGCGGCAACTGATTTGCGCCCTTCTACCTCAATCGCTGCCGGTTCGGAAACGCCCCATGCCGCCACATGATGAACTGACGTTTCCGAATGCTGGCCCCGTGGTCAGCATTGGCGAATGCATGGTAGAGCTGGCGCGCGGACCAGACGGGCGTTTCGGACTCGCATTTGGCGGCGATACGTTCAACACCGCCGTGTACATGGCGCGCAGCGGCGCTCATGTTGCGTACGCAACCGTTTTGGGCGACGATGCCTACAGCGATGGCATCCGGGCATTGGCCCAGTCCGAGGGCGTCGCCGGGCACTTGATTGCGACCAAACCGGGCCGTATGCCCGGCCTATACTTGATCGAAACCTCAGCGTCGGGCGAACGCTCGTTCGCCTACTGGCGCGACCGGGCCCCGGCCCGCGAGCTATTCGACAGTGGTGGCGACGCGACGTTGATTGCGGCGATGCAAGCCGCGCGCGTCGTCTATTTCTCCGGCGTCACGCTGTCGCTCTACGGTGATGCAGCCCGTGACGCCTTCGCCGCGGCCCTGATCGCCGCCCGCAAAGCCGGCGCCCGCATTGCCATGGACAACAATTTTCGCCCGCGCGGCTGGGGCGGCGATGCGGCGACCGCTCGTGCCAACGCTCGCCCGGTGTTCGAACGGTTCTGGCGGCTAGCCGACATCGCCCTGCCCACCTTCGATGACGAGCAGGCTTTGTGGGACGACGCGACGCCTGCAGCAACGGCGGCACGGCTGGCAGCGCTCGGCGTGGCCGAGATCGTGGTCAAAAATGGTGCAGAGGGCGCGCTGGTGCGTTGCGGCGGCCACACCCAGGCTGTTGCCTGCCCGGAGCAGATCACCCCCGTTGACACAACCGCTGCTGGCGACTCGTTCAACGGCGGCTATCTGGCAGCGCGGTTGAACGGCGAGGTACCCGCCACCGCAGCTTTGGCTGGACATCGCCTCGCTGGCATCGTCATCCGGCACCGAGGGGCCATCGTATCGAAAGCAGCGACCGACGCAGTGGCAGCTGCCACCACCCGCCAATGAGGATCCGCCCATGAAACGTCTGATCGCCGCGATATCATTTCTGCCGTCGTTGCTGGCACCGGCAGCTGTGCATGCGGCCGACCCCGCCAAAAGCGCTCCGCAGCAGGGTTCGGCATTCGGTTTCGGCTTCACGGCCATCGATGGGAAGCCGATGCCGTTGACGGACTTCAAAGGGAAGGCGCTGCTGGTCGTCAACACGGCGTCGTTCTGCGGCTATACCAACCAGTATGCCGGGCTACAGGCGCTGCACGAACAGTACGAGAAGCTCGGCCTCGTGGTCATCGGCGTGCCGTCGAACGATTTCGGCGCACAGGAGCCGAAGGCCGAAGCCGAGATCGCCACGTTCTGCCAGGGCGCATTTGGCGTGACGTTCCCGCTAACTGATAAGCAAGTGGTCAAGGGGTCAAGCGCACATCCGTTCTACAAGTGGGCGGCAGGAACACTCGGTGCCAACGCGACACCGAAATGGAACTTCCATAAGTACCTGATCGGCCGCGACGGCCGCCTGCTGTCGGCGTTTGCCACCTCAATCAAGCCACAGGACGCACAGGTCGTCACGGCCATCGAGGCGGCGCTGAAGTAACGGCCCCAGCAGCCAACCGCTAAACCTTCTCCTCGACCCGCGCTAGTCGCCGCTCCAGCTCCGCCTGCTTGGCCTCGCTGACCTTCTGACGGTTGGCGAGTTCGTTCACCCGCGCATCAACTAGCCCCGTCTGAACATTCGCCAGCCCTGCGATGCCGAACGTGTGCGTCATCAGATAGTGATGCTCGTCCATTTTCTTGTCGAGCCCGTCCAGCCTCGTCTTCACTGCACCGATGTCCTCACGCATTGCCGACATTTCGCTACGCATTTCGCGCAACAGGGTCAGCACCAGATTGTCAGGTTCGCGTGCCATCAGACCTGCTCCTCGACCCGCGCCAGCCGACGCTCCAGCTCAGCCTGGGTCCGCTCGACCTGCTTTTTCCAGTCGTCGAGTCCATCAACGCGGTTCTCGATCAGGCCAACATGCGTATTGGCCATCCCGGCCATGCCAAAGGCGTAGGTGACCTGCGCTGTCAGAGTGTCGAGCCGCTTATCGACACCATCAAAGCGCTTGTCATGCTCTGCAAGCTTTGCCGTATGAACATCCTGCGTCGCGCGGATTTCCCGCAACAACGTCAACACCAGATTGTCGGGTTCCCGCGCCATGTCGATCACTCCACCGCCTCAGCCTTGCTGAGAACAAATAAAGCACATCAGAGAACATTTGTCTAGCATTAGTTGCAGGGGCACAGCCTAGACCGAAATTTGCAGCCTCACGACCTCAGTTGAAATCCGGCGACGACCCAAGCAGAAGCAAAGCCCAATATTAGAACAACCAAAGGCACACCCAACGCTGTTGGCAAGGTCATTACTAAGGCGTCGAAAAGCGAGCGTTGTTGGAATTTTTGATCGTTTTCCCAGCCGGTTGGAACAGCAAGAACGCTCAGACGGGTCAGTTTTAATTTCATGCAGTCATGTGGCATGGCATCGAACCGTGTCGTATCCGGAACGAGGTCGCACTCAGCCTTTCTCGTTTCAGACAACGTCGCGGCCCACTGCTTTTCTGAGCGCTCGCGCTCCCCAACCCTTACTTGCAAGTCCGCTCTTATCTTTTCGACTCCCCAATCAACAGAATACTCCCAAGTTTCGTGATCAGAAAACTTCACCAAAATCTTCGATTCGCCTCCGAAGGGAGGCTTCACTTGACTGGGGAACATCGCAATGACGACTATGAGAACCCATGCTGCTGAAAGCACCATCCAAAGGCGAAAGAAACCTCGTCGCCAGTTACTCTGTTTTGACGCTGTTAATTGGAGCACGCGCGCTTACTCCGCCGCCTGCTTATGGCTTGCCTGATAGGTGTCGATCCGCTCTTCGATGACGTGGCGGAAGTTGCGGATCAGGCCTTGCACCGGCCAAGCTGCCGCTTCGCCCAGCGCACAGATGGTGTGTCCCTCGATCTGCTTGGTGACGTCGAACAACAGGTCGATCTCGCGCTTTTCGGCCTGGCCCTTGGCCATCCGTTCCAGCACGCGCCACATCCAGCCGGTGCCTTCGCGGCATGGCGTGCACTGGCCGCAACTCTCGTGCTTGTAAAAATAGGCGATGCGTGCGAACGCCTTGATGATGTCGGTCGACTTGTCCATGACGATGATCGCCGCTGTGCCCATGCCGGACTTCAGCTTCGACAGGGTGTCGAAATCAAGCGTCAGGTCCTGGCACTGATGCGCCGGTATCAATGGCATCGACGAGCCACCTGGAATCACGGCCAGCAGGTTGTCCCAGCCGCCGCGCACGCCGCCGCAATGCTTGTCGACTAGCTCGCGGAAGGTGATGCCCATTTCCTCTTCGACGACACAGGGCTGCTCAACGTGGCCGGAGATCTGGAACAGCTTAGTGCCAGTATTGTTCGGCTTGCCGAGGCCCGCGAACCAAGGCGCGCCACGCCGCAGGATCGTCGGCACCACGGCGATGCTCTCGACGTTGTTGACCGTGGTCGGCGCGCCGTACAGGCCCACGTTGGCCGGGAATGGCGGCTTCAGGCGCGGCTGGCCTTTTTTGCCTTCCAACGACTCCAGCATCGCGGTTTCTTCGCCGCAGATGTAGGCGCCGGCACCGTGATGCACGAACACCTCCAGGTCCCAGCCGTGGATATTGTCTTTGCCGATCAGCTTGTTGGCATAGCATTCGTCCACAGCGGCCTGCAGGCGTTCCCGCTCGCGGATGTATTCGCCGCGCAGGTAGATGTAGCAGACATGCGCGCGCATGGCGTAGGAAGCGATCAGCGCGCCCTCTATCAGCACGTGCGGCTCGTGCCGCATGATCTCGCGGTCTTTGCAGGAGCCCGGCTCGCTCTCGTCGGCGTTGATGACGAGGTAGGATGGCCGCGTGTCCGCCTTCGGCATGAAAGACCATTTCAGCCCAGTCGGGAAGCCCGCGCCGCCGCGCCCGCGCAGGCCAGAGGCTTTCACCTCGCCGATGATCCAGTCATGGCCCTTGTCGATGAAGTCTTTGGTGCCAGCCCAATGGCCCCGCGCTTTCGCGCCAGCAAGGCCTGAGCCCTGGAAACCATAGATGTTGGTAAAAATGCGGTCTTTATCAGCGAGTGCCATGCGTCGGATGCCTCAGCCGTTACGTGTCAGTTGATCCGTGTCTTACAGCGCTCCGGCACACAAGGCGAGGCTATAGTGCTCGGCTTAGCGCGCTGCGTTGTCGCTTGCGTCAGGCTTTTGATCCGTCGCCGGGGCGTCGGGGACCACCGCCATCGCATACCCGGCCATGATCATCAGCAATCCCAGTGCCACCACGACTCCACGGCTCATGATGAAGCCGCCGAAAATACAGGAACAACCGATTAAGGTCAGCGACCAGATGGTCAATTTCACGCCCACGGTGTGAGGTCGGAAGAACGTTACGATCGCCTCAAACGTTACGGCGACGATCAAGCCAAGAAACCACAACTCTTGCGCCCGCAACGGTTCGCTGAATTGCTGCACCGCGAGAAATGTGAGGGCCGCCGTTCCCATTACAGCCATGATGCCGCTCACGGCCCGGCGGAACGTCAACATCTTCCCAACCACAGCGTCGAGGGACGATGCCATAAAGTACTCCTGCAACGCAGCCGCGATGTTCTTGCCAGCGCTACACTGCCAGGTGAAAAATGTTGCCGAGGCGTTACAGAGATTAACCGCCGCTGCCACCCGTCTGCTTCCAACTGAGCCACCCAGCACCGATGGCACCAGCGAGGGCCCATACGAGCATGATTTCGGTGCTGCTTTTGACGACGAATTTCTGGATTGATGCAAAGAAAACCGCCGCACACAAGGCGTGTACCGTGATGTGACCCCAACGCGTCATGACGTTACACCTTCTGCTTGGTCAACACGCCGGTCGTGAACTCTTTCAACGTCGTCGGCCCACCCTTTGGGCATGACGCCTGGCGGCCAATCTGGGAGCCGGGCTTCGGTGGCGTGCCGACAGAGAAACCGGCCAGCAGCTTCTCCATGATCTCGGGCGTCAGATCCTCGTAGGTGTCCTTGAAGATCTGCACCATCGGTGCGTTGGCACAGGACCCCAAGCACTCGACTTCTTCCCACGAGAACGCACCATCTGCCGACAAATGGTGCTGATCTTCGTGGATGTGCGCCTTGCAGACGTCGATGATCTTATCAGCGCCGCGTAGCAGGCACGGTGTCGTGCCGCAGACCTGCACGTGGGCTTTGGTACCAACCGGCGACAGTTGGAACATCGTGTAGAACGTGGCGATCTCGTAGACGCGGATATAGGCCATGTCGAGCATATCGCCGACGTAGCGCATGGCCGGTTCGGTGCACCAGCCTTGCTGCTCCTGCGCGCGCCACAACAGCGGAATGACGGCCGAGGCCTGCTTGCCTGGTGGATACTTGGCGATGGTTTCCCTGGCAAACGCCAGATTGGCGGCGTTAAACGCGAAGTGAGCCGGTTGATCGGGGTGCAGACGGCGAACGGCCATGCGAGGTGCCTCAGAAATGCGCGAAATTGCGAGAGATTACCTCGTGGCTTCTAGGCTGAAGCCAGCAGCCTGACAAGCGACGCGATACCGCGCCGCTAGGACATGGTGCAGCAGCTATTGGCGGTCATATCAGCCGCGTTTACTGGGGCTGATACGGTTTCGCCGGGGTCCCTGCAGCAGGCGGCTGTGCCGCACGCTCGCGGCGCGCTTCGAGGGCATCCTGAATCCGGTCTTGAATCTTTGTTTCCAGCCGCTTTTCGGCTTCGACAGCACGAACGCCAGCCGACTTTAAATCGGTCAAGACACTCTTCATATCGCCCGACAGATCTTCTGAGCTGGCCCAACCAAGGACCAGCAGAAACGCCGCCAATGGAGCCAGCAGCAGCGCTGTTTGCGAGGCGACCCGTAGGAACCCGGTCCAGAACAGTGCAAACAGCAGCCCGAGGCCGATGATAATCCAGCCCGTGGTGATGGGCCCGCTGTGGCCGTACGTTGCGTATAGGAATGAAATGATCAAGGTGACGATGCCAACCAGCGTTACAAACAGCGGGTGGTTTGCTTGTGAGTCGCCCAACGGCCAGCCGTTTCGGTTTGCTACCGCCCGGTACGTCGCCAAGCTCAAACCCCAGCCGAAAGCGGCTGTTGCCAGGAAAAACAGGGGGTTCATAGCCATCGCTCACTCCATTACGCAAACGCTGTCGCAACAGCGCATGTGGCCAGTTGCTAAGTTATTTCGGCACCATTATCGGCCACATACGGATGTACCCGCGCCGAACTGCAGGGAGCGTGCCATCCGGTCTACAGCCACCATCAACGTTTTACAACAAAAACGCCAGCAATCCCAAGGCGGGAAGGTTAAAATTATGTCTCGCACAAAGATCTATTCCGCCTTCGTGTCACCTTGCGGGACAGACTTTTGGAAATCGCGAATGATGTAGCGGTGGATATGCTCGGGCTTTACCCGAGTCTCACTGAGTGCCCAGCCGCGCACCGAAATACCGGCTTGATGCACCGTCTCGGGCGATCCGGACACCAGCGGATGCCACCATTGCAACGGCTCACCCGCTTCAATCAGGCGATATCCGCACGTGGCAGGCAACCAACTGAGCTCGCGGACTTTCGTTGGATTGATCGCCACACAGTCGGGCACTTGATCATGCCGCTTCGCATAATCTTTGCAGCGGCAGTTCCCAACATCCAACAGCTTGCAACTCAGGCGCGTGAGATGAATTTCTGCCGTATCTTCATCTTCAAGCTTCAGCAAACAGCAGCGACCGCAGCCATCACACAGGCTTTCCCACTCGGTGGGCGTCATGTCGTCCAACGTTTTCCGTTGCCAGAACGGCACACCGGCCGTTACCGCCGAAGGAACCGTAGCGGGCACAGGCTCGGCGGGATTCGGGACAATTGTCGCCGCATTGGTGATAGAAACTGGCGACTTGATCACGTCTACCCCTCGCAATAATGCCACTGTCCGGTGTCAATAGGCCGGTGTAAACAGTTGAATGCCTAGTCACAGCTGATTCGGCTGCCGATGCTGGTGATCGCATGGTCGCCGCTCCGGGAGTGTATTCCACAGCGCGCTACTAATTCAACACGCGGTAATGTGCCATTACAATTCGCCGCGACACCGCCGCAGCGGCATACGGTTGGCCACCCAATGGACCTGATTGCCGATACGCCGTATTAAACCTGATTATCATCTGGACCGATGCGATGCCGGAACTAGGCAAAGATACGGGAGAGCGACGTTGAGCGACTGGTTCTTCAAACAAGGCGGCCGCGACAAGGTCGTCAATTGGATCGGCCTAGATTCGTGGATCGACTCGAGTTTGGCTGCCGCCTGGGACCGCGTCAAAGACGGTTATAACGCCGCAGCCAGCTTCGCCATGCGGTTCCGGCTGTCCGGCTGGAAACGCCTTTTCACTGAGGTCGCATCGGAAGGGTTGACCCTCGGAGTCGGCGGCCTAGTCATCATGTACACCCTGGCTCTACCAGCGTTCCAAGAGGTCGATGAAGGCAAGTGGCTGTCGACTGGCAAATATAGCGTGAAGTTTCTGGATCGCCAAGGCAACGAGATTGGCAAGCGCGGTATCAACATCAACGATTCCGTGCCGCTAGACGAAATTCCGCCGGTTCTGATCAACGCCACAATGGCGACCGAAGATCGCCGGTTCTATGAGCATTTCGGGATCGATTTTATCGGCACCACGCGCGCATTGATGGCAAACTTGAATGCAGGTGGCACTGTACAAGGTGGATCGACACTGACGCAGCAGTTAGCAAAAAACCTGTTCCTGTCTTCGGAGCGCTCGCTCAACCGTAAAATCAAGGAAGTGTTCCTGTCGTTCTGGCTGGAAAGCCGCTTAACGAAAAAGGAAATCCTCAAACTCTACCTCGACCGCGCCTACATGGGCGGCGGCACGGTGGGCGTGGAAGCGGCAGCGCAGTTCTACTTCGGCAAATCAGTGCGCGAAGTAAATATGGCGGAAGCTGCCGTCATGGCCGGCTTGTTCAAAGCGCCCACACAGTATGCGCCGCACGTCAATCTGCCAGCCTCGCGCGCCCGCGCCAACGACGTGCTTTCAAATCTCGTCGAGGCCGGCATGTTCACCAGCGGCCAAGTGCAGAATGCCCGCCTCAACCCGGCCAAGATTGTTGAAACCCGCTCAACATCCAGCCCGGACTGGTTTTTGGACTGGGCTTACGAAGAAATTCAACGCGTGATGGATGGCAAGGGGCAATACACCCTGACCGCTCGAACCACGGTTGATCTGCCGCTGCAGCAAGCGGGCGACGAAGCCTTGCAGTCAACGATCCGGCAGCATGGCAAAGCGCACCGTATGAAATCCGGTGCCCTAGTGGCCATGGAACCGGACGGCGCGGTGCGGGCATTGGTCGGCGGCCTGGACTATGGTGAAAGCCAGTTCAACCGCGCCACGCATGCGCGCCGCCAGCCCGGCTCGTCGTTCAAGACCTACGTTTACGCGGCTGCGATCGAAGCGGGCATCGTCAACTCAAAGTCCATCGTTCAGGACAGTCCGGTATCTTGTGGCAACTGGTCGCCTAAAAACTACACCGGCGGCAACGGCTCGGGCAGATCGATGCCGATTGGTGACGCGTTCAAACAGTCGTTCAATACGACAGCCGTCGATTTGTCGCTAAAGGCGGACCGCAGCAAGGTCGTTGAAATGACAGAACGGCTCGGCATCGATGGCATCAAAAAAACCTGCTCGATGGCACTCGGCGACACTGGCATCACGCCACTGCAGCATACCAGCGGTTACGCCGTCTTCGCCAACGGTGGCAAACTGGCCAAACCCTATGCGTTGCTGGAAGTCTTCAACTCCAAGAGTGACCTCGTTTACAGCCGCGAGCGCGACGAACCGGAAGCGGCGCGCGTGCTGCGCCCGAAGGTCGTTGAGCAGATGAACCAGCTGATGCAGCTGGTGGTGACCGAAGGCACGGGCAAAAAAGCCGCACTAGACTTCACTCACGCGGTTGGGAAAACCGGCACCAGCTCAAGCTATCGCGATGCCTGGTTCATGGGGTTCACCGGCGGCCTCGTGACCGGCGTTTGGCTGGGCAACGACGACTACACGAAGATGACCTTCGACAAAGGCGGTGTGGCGACCGGCGTCACAGGCGGCAGCTTCCCGGCGCAGATCTGGCATGACTTCATGGTCGTGGCACAACCGAACTTGAACATCCCGACGCTGATGGGCCTAACGCCACACCCCGCGCAGATCGCCGAACAGCAGCGGCTGGCTGAAGTCAAACGTAACGAGCCAGTTGCAAATGCTGCTGCCGCCAATGCCGGACAGCCTAAGAAGACCACGAGCATCATGCCGGATCAGACCCGTGAAGCCCTGAAACGGGTGGTACTGGCGCTTCGTAAGGCCGGTGTCACGGCTCCAGATGTGCCGGTTGAGGGCACGCAGCCAGCAGGCAGCCCGACGCCAGACGCCCAGCCAACGACTCCGCCTCCTGCAAGTGCCACACCGGCCCGTCAGGGTGCGCTTGAGACGCCGAACCGCACCGCCTCCGGATTGCCGCTCGGGCCAGCAACAGGTGCCACGACTACGGAACGCCGTGGCGAGACTGTCCCGACGGCAGCGGTCAGCCCGGCCGGACCCGCAACCACGCGGGGGCGGCCATAACATGCGCGCTCCCTACCTTCATGTTCTCAGACGCCGTAAAATCCGCTCGGCCAGCCGCTCGGTGATCAGCGCCGTCGGTAATGCGGTGCTGTTTCTCGGGTTGGCTTTGATCGGCGGCGTCAGCAGCAGCCTGTCGATGGTTGACCGCGGCTCCACTCTAACAACCCGCGCCGTCGGCCCCTGGGTCACCTGGCTGGCTGCTGGCCGCCCGGACGCTGACCCCTACACCCGCGCCCATTTCGCCCGCCAGGGCGGCATCCCGGAATCATCGACCGTCACGCAGACCTGGAAAGCCCGCACCGATTCGGACGGCCAGACGCTGCATTCAGCCTGTGAATACGTGGTGGAAGCGGATGCTGCAGAGGCCGGCTGGTGGAGCATGGCCGTCTTCGACGAACGCGGCCAATTGATCCCGAATCCGGCCGAACGTCACGCCTACAACAGCCAGACCATCGCGCTCGACCATGATGGCGGCTACGTCGTCACACTCGCACGGGATGCGCGCCCGCTGAATTGGCTGCCGACTGGGGGGGCCGGTCGTTTGGCGCTGGTGCTGACACGGCCAGCGCTAAAGCCGGGCGCGAGCGCCGCCGAAACCGCCGCCTCGTTCAAGACCCTTCCAAGTATCAGGAGGGTGACGTGTCGATAATCAAACGCCTAAGGAATGGCCGCAGATGAAGTTCGCTGGCTTTCCCCGTATCCGCTTCCGTACGATTGTCGCTGGCCTGCTAGCGGCCGGTATCGTGCACATATTGCTGACCTTTGCTTGGCCGGGCCTACGTGGGCGGCAGGCGTTTGCCGGCATCCGGTCGTCGGTGCCTGTCGTCAACCAGATGCGGCTGCTGCCGCCGACCTCGGCGAAAACTCAGGTGCTGCCGTTCCAAGCCCCGGACATGCGCTATGCGGTCTGCCGGTTCGACGCCTCGGACTCAGCCATTGTCACCCGCGCCAGCCTACCGGAGCCAGGCTGGACCTTCTCGGTGCATGGGCTGACCGGCGAGACGGTCTACGTCATTACCGGCCAGGAGCAGCGGCGCACTGACATTGCGTTGTTGCTGATACCGCCCGGCGACCGGTTCCTGGGCGTTTTACCTGAAGCACGCCTTGGTTCTGGCCTGTCACAGCTGCAGTTGCCGATCAAGGAAGGCATCATCATGCTGCGCGCGCCGAATAAAGGTCCGGCCTACAATGCTGAGATTGACGCAGAGCTAGTGAAAGCCAGCTGCGTCGCACGGCGCGCCTAATCGCGCGAGTTGGAAAGACACGGCATGACTGTTCTAGTAACCGGCGCTGCAGGGTTTATTGGGTTTCATACAGCCCAGGCACTGCTGGCCCGTGGCGAAACCGTTGTCGGCTACGACAACATCACCCCGTATTACGACATCCGCCTCAAGCATGCGCGGCTGGCGGAATTGCGCAACCATGCTCGCTTTGCTTTCGTCGAAGCTGATCTGGCGGATACCGCAGCCGTTGACCAGGTGTTCCGGGACTTCCGACCAGACCGGATCGTCAATCTCGGTGCCCAAGCTGGTGTGCGCTACTCGATTGATCATCCCCGCGCGTACATCGACTCCAATGTTGTCGGCTTCCTCAACATCCTCGAAGCCTGCCGCCGGACCAGCGTTGCGCATCTGGTCTACGCTTCGTCGAGTTCAGTTTATGGTGCCAACACCGCCGTGCCATTTGCCGTCGGGCAATCCGTCGACCACCCGATCAGCCTATATGCCGCAACCAAAAAATCGAATGAGCTGATGGCGCATACCTACGCCCATCTGTTCCAGATCCCGGTGACAGGATTGCGGTTCTTTACAGTTTACGGGCCATGGGGGCGGCCCGATATGTCCTATTTCAAGTTCACCAAAGCCATTCTCGCGGGTGAGCCTATCGACGTGTACAACCACGGTCAGCACGCCCGCGACTTCACCTATATCGATGATATCGTTGATGGCATCCTACGCACCTTGGACCGTCCGGCCACCGCTGACCCGGCTTGGTCGAGCGACGCCCCGAATGCGGGCACATCCGCCGCGCCCTACCGGCTGTACAACATCGGCAACAACAACCCGACGGAATTGCTCGACATGATCGCGCTGCTGGAGCAGGCGCTTGGCCGAAAGGCCAAATTGAACTTGCTGCCGATGCAGCCCGGCGATGTCGCCCGCACCTTCGCCAACATCGACACGCTGGCGGCTGATACTGGATTTCGACCGAAAACCGATCTTCGCAGCGGACTTGAACGGTTCGTCAACTGGTATCGTGCATATTATCCTACCGCATGAACACATGACCATTCCTATTGTAGGACGACCGACCATGAATTCCGAACGCGTCTCAATGCTCACCACGACAATCGCCATTGCGATCAGCGTGATCGCCCTGGTGCTGACTGCGGCATTGAAAGCCAATAACCCCGCCTTGGCCTATCTGCATTTTGCTGTTGCAGCAGCAACCGCCGCAGTGTGTGTCGCGATCGCTGTGGTCGATACGAAACGCTTAGTCGCAGCCAAGGCTTCACCGTCAGCCCTCGCCGCCAGCAATGCCGGCCACCTGGGCATGGTCTGGGTTTGGGGTGCTATTGCCCTACTGGTCACCTACGGAACGCAAGTGCTGACTTGGAAAGAATGGATGAGCTTCTTCCTGGCTTTCTTCATGGCAGCGGGCCTGTGCCTGTTTTTCGCCGCCACCCTCAAGAAAGACGCGACGGAAGGCAAGGTCGACAGCTCGATGCTGAATATCGCACGCACCTTGACGATCGTGCAGCTTGTCAGCATGTGCATTATCGTCATCGGCCTGATCGCGGATGGTAAAATGACCCGCTTCTTGACCCCACGCTTTACTGACTGGGCTGCCAACAACATCTTCTTTGCTGGTGCCATCGCGGTTGCCGCAATCTGCGCCTACGCCCTGAAGACCGTACCGAAGTCGAACGCCTAAGCCATCTCGGCTACTGGAGTACGTACTGCATGCTGACGACACCGTTGCCTCCCTGGCTTCCCGGTGCCTTGCTGATGGCAGTGTTTGGCCAGATTCTCGGCGCCAAAATCAGCAACGGCGGCATCTCCATTGCCGCCGCCATGCTCATTCCGCTGGCACTCATTGGCGCGGCATGGCGGCTCAACCGCACGCCGTTTCCCAATACCGAAACCGCCGCCCGCCACAACGGCATGCTGCAGGCCTGGGCCTGGGGTGCCGGTGCCGCCAGCATGCTTGGCGTCTACCTGCTCTCCGGCCTGAAATGGCAGCACGGCTGGCAATACGGCTCCGGCATGGCGCTGATTGCGCTGGCAGCTCTGGTTTTCGCCCGCCAGCCACGTTGGCTGAATGCCGTGGCGGCCGTCGTTGCCGTGCAAGGTGCCGCCGCCGCCATCGGTCTGGCCGTACTCGCCGGATCGGGTAAACTGGCATCCGTCAAAGCCGACTGGGCCGCCAACATCATTTTTATCGCGGGCGGCGTCGCCATTGCCGTGTTGTCGGTGATGGCAGTGGGCGCTCATCGGCGATCGCAAAGGGGAACTTCGTAGGTTGGGTCAAGCTTTGGCGCGACCCAACATTCGTCGGCATGCCAGTCAAGTGTTGGGTCGCGCATCAGCGTGTCGCAACGCTCCACCCCAATGCTTGACCCAACCTACGCATCTCTAAGCGACAGCGGCTTTCATGGCCCGCTCCAAATCGCCGACGATATCTTCGGCGGCTTCCAGGCCGATTGACAGGCGCACCATGCCGTCGGTGATGCCGAGTTCGGCGCGGGCTTCCGGCTTCAGGCGCATATGCGTCGTCGTTGTCGGATGCGTGATCAGACTTTTCGCGTCGCCGAGGTTGTTCGAAATCCTGACCAACCGCAGCGCGTTGAGGAAGCGGAACGCGCCCGCCTTGCCGCCCGCCACTTCGAACGTCACCATCTGGCCGCCGCCCTTCATCTGCTTGGCGGCAATAGCCGCCTGCGGATGGTCCGCCCGGCCCGGATAGATCACACGCTCAACTTGCGCGTTCTTTTTGGTCGCCAGATAGTCGGCCACGACAGCCGCCGTCGCGCATTGCGCGCGAACGCGGATCGGCAGCGTTTCCAGCGACTTCAGCATCACCCAGGCGTTGAACGGGCTGATCGATGGCCCGGTCTGGCGCAGAAAATCGTGCAAGTAATCCTTGACGAACGCCTTGCTCGCCAGCACCGCGCCGCCGAGGCACCGCCCCTGCCCATCGATGTGCTTGGTCGCCGAGTAGACCACCACGTCCGCGCCGAGTTGCAGCGGCTTCTGCAACATCGGCGTGGCGAACACATTGTCGACCATCACCAGCGCACCAGCCTTCTTAGCAATGGCCGAAACTGCCGCGATATCAACCAGTTCCAAGGTCGGATTGGCGGGCGTTTCGAAGAAGAACGCCTTGGTGTTCGGCTTGACGGCATTGGCCCAGGCATCCAGATCGCGGCCATCGACCAGGGTGAACTGAATGCCGAAGCGCGGGCAGATCTCCTCGATCACGTAGCGGCACGAGCCGAACATCGCGCGCGCCGCGACGATGTGGTCGCCCTGCCGCAAATAGCTAAGGATCGCGGCTGTCACTGCCGCCATGCCGGTCGCCGTGGCGCGGCATTCCTCGGCCCCTTCGAGCAGCCGCACGCGCTCTTCGAACATCGCCACGGTCGGGTTCGAGAAGCGGCTGTACTGGTAGCCCGGCTCTTCGTTGGTGAAACGCGCCGCCGCCTGCTCAGCGCTGGCGTAAACGAAGCCCTGGGTCAGGAACAACGCTTCCGAGGTCTCGCCGTACTGCGAGCGCAAGGTGCCGCCGTGCACCAGCTGCGTTTCGGGCGCCCACGAGGCAATATCGGCGGGATCGGTGTCAAAAGGTTGAAGTTTTGGCGGTTGCTTAGACATCAGTCATACTCCCCATGCGGCCCCATCTCAGGGACGGGCCAGCTGTTGAGCCAGCCAAACCGCAATGAGGGCGCGCGCGCAAGTGTGAATGCGGCGTTTCCCGTCGCGGCCCTTTAGCAAGTTGTTTTACGTGGCTGCAAGCCGGCCGGCCAAATCACCACGACACGCCAGCGAACTCCGCCAGAATGCGGACACACCGATACTGGGCCTGACCCAGGGGGTCAAGTCGGTTTTGTCGGCTTGCTCCCACATGAGCCCGGCCGCCGCTATTTACGATGTCAAAGAGCACGCCGTGCCGTGATCCGGTTCCGCGGCCGTCTTGGGTACTCGGGGCCCCGAGGTCCAAGTGCTGCGATCAACCAGATCACGCCACCATCCGGCGCGACTTCCCCCGGTGCGTCTGGCCAAACGCACCCGGACAAAGTGCCGGACCTGCCGACGATCTCACAGCCCACAAGGGCGGGGATAAGTTTGCCAGAACTTCAAGTATTACAGTTAATATTCGTGGTTAATTCCAACGCGGGTTGGTTCGGCGCGGTTGCGGGGCGCGGCACTTTCCGTGTCAGGACTGTGATGACAGTAAGACCTTTGCTCCGTGCCCCCGGGTAAGCTAAGCTTACCCTATGCCAACAGCCATCCGACACGCCATTACCAGCACCATCGCCGCCTATGATGCGTTCGTTGAAGCTCGCGTCGACGCCGACGAGTTCGAGCTGGTCGATGGCGTGATCGTGATGATGGCCAACCCAACCGAGACGCACGAGCAGATCGCCAGCAACATCGGCGCGCCGCTAAAACTGGCGATGGATCAGCGCGGCTGCCGCAGCTACCAGGGCGGCATTCGGGTGCAACGCTCCGATGACAAAGACGAGGTCGACAAGACGCGTCCCGATGTGGTCGTCCGCTGTGGTCCGGCGTCGAAGCGGACCTACATCACTGATCCCGTTGTGATCGTCGAAGTGCTGTCGCCCTCGACCATTGATCGTGATCGCGGAGAAAAGCTGGCGTTCTACAAGTCGCTGCCGACCGTCGTGCACATCGCACTGGTCTACCAAGACCAGATGCGCGTCGAGCACTACCGGCGTACCGACACCGGCTTCGATTTCGAAGTGCTGAAAGCACCCGCCGATCAGCTCACGTTCGAAGCGGTGGAGTTTAAGCTGGCACTCGAGCGTGTGTATTTCGGGGTGGAGGTTTGAGGGGGCGGAAGCCAGTTTCATCTTCCAACCCTTATCGCGGCACATCAACACCACCCGTGATATTAGGTCGCGCAAAGCTTGCCCCAACCTGCCTCCAACACAGGAAGCCTGCACAGCATGAAAATGCGCTACATAACATTGGGTCTTTTCGTCACGTATTTCGGCTGGTTGGCACGGCCAGACTTTTCAGATCGTGCCGACGTTTCTGATTCATGTTCGTTCCCAGGCATCTCCGAGTTTCAATTTAGAAAATTCGCGAGCGAAGTAAAGATCCTATTCGCAAGTCAAAAAACAGAACTAAACGCAAAAATCAAACGAACCCCAGACTCGAGCGCAAGCTATCTGCCACAACTCGGCAAACTCACGCTTGATTTCATAAAATCGAGCAGCTCGACTGCAGAGACAATCGCTAGATTGCACGCCATCGGTCGAGCGCTTGATGGTCGAATGTTTTCTCAGGTCTACACGACCCCGTCCTACATTTACGACAAGAACCAAAAACCAGGCCCAAGGTTGAGCGCGGCGGCAAGTGATCCAAACTGGAAACTCGGCCAACCCAAAGTCCAGCAGCACCTCTTTGTTTCTTTTAGGGCACAAGGGGGTCAATGGTTATTTGATCACCCAATCGGTCGACGCATCGAATCGTGGATTATTGGCAGAAGATATGTTGATTTTGAATACGGCATTTCAACTTCACTGCCAACAACAACCAGCATTGACAGCGTACTGGCAGGTCAAAACATCAAAAATGTATTTTTCATCAGCCATCACCTACCGCTGATGCGGCACGATATAAGTTGGGGCGACAAACGAATTCCAAATCACTGCCCGGACATGCCCGCAATCGACACTCGACTCAAAACGATTGCTGCAGACGTTGGGTCAAGCATTTCGCGCTGACCCGACACACGCAGGCGGCCTCACCGACATCTACCAATCACACGTTGTGACACCACCTGTGGACGTTGGGTCGCGCAAAAGCTTGACCCAACCTACGTCCACCAAGGGCCGATAGCGCGGCGTTCAACGCGAGGGTGGTGTCGTGCTTCTAGCTGGGCGTAGGTTGGGTCAAGCACTTTGCGCGACCCAACGTCCCCGGGTGGTCTCACCTACATCAGCCCGCCCTCACATCGTCTTGCGCATGAGCGCGGCACCGGCGCCCAACGCCTGCAGCTTGCCCTCGGCGACGGCACGGGGGAAGGGGGCTAGGCCGCAGTTGGTGCAGCCTTGGATGCGTTCGGCGTCGGCGTAGTTCAGCGCTTCTTTCAGGATGCTGGCGACCTGCTCGGGCGTTTCGACGGCGGTGTTCGCCACGTCAATGGCACCGACCAGAATCGTCTTGTCCTTGAGATGCGAGATCAGCGACAGCGGCACTTTTGAGCCCTGGCACTCCAGCGACACCTGATCGATCTTGGATTTGTTCAGCGCCGGGAAGGTCTGCTCGTACTGCTTCCACTGCGCGCCGAGGGTGTCCTTCCACTTGTTGTTGGCGTCGATGCCGTAGCCGTAGCAGATGTGCACGGCGGTCTTGCACTTCAGGCCGGCAGCTGCCACTTCGAGGGCGGCAACGCCCCATTCCTGCACGTCGTTCATGAAGACGTTGAACGCCGGTTCGTCGAACTGGATGACGTCAACGCCCAGGGCTTCGAGCTCACGGGCTTCCTCGTTGAGGATCTTGGCGAACGCCATCGCCATGTCGGCACGCTTGCCGTAGTGGGCGTCGGCGATGGTGTCACAGATCGTCATCGGGCCGGGCAGGGTGAACTTCAGTTGCTTCTTGGCGTGGCTGCGGACGAAGCGCACGTCATCGCTATGCACTGAACCCTTGCGGGTCAGCGGGCCGGTGACGGTTGGCACATCGACGACATAGCGGTTGTCGCGGATGCCCATCTTGGTCTTCTTCTGCCAGTCGATGCCGCCGACGTGCTCCAGAAAGCCGTGGACGAAATGGATGCGGAACTGCTCGCCATCCGAAGCGATATCGATGCCCGCATCCTCCTGGATTTTCAGCCAGATCAGCGCCGCATCCTGCTGCTGGATTTTGCGCTCGGCCGCGTCAACGGCGCGCCATTGCGGCCACAGCTTCTCAGGTTCAGCCAGCCACGCAGGCTTCGGCAGGCTGCCCGCAACGGTGGTCGGAAACAGGTGGGATTTGGACATGAGATCGGTCTCCGCGCACGCGCTGGCTGGTGGTTACAGATCGAGGTTTACTGCGGTGACGAGTAACGGGCAAGCCACCACACGAAGAAGGCCAACCCGAGCAACCAGAGGCCGACAATGAGGACGGCGGCGATCCGGCTTGCTGGCAGCCGACCCCGCGCTTCGGCGGCAGCACGAAACTCAGCCATCAGCTCTACCGGGATCAGCCGGACCGCCAGCATAATGCCAAGCGGCACGATGATCAGGTCGTCGAGGTAGCCGAGCACCGGAACGAAATCCGGAATGAGGTCGATGGGGCTCAGGGCATACGCTGCAACAGCCAGCGCCACGGCTTTGGCAAGCCGTGGCGTGCGCGCGTCATGCCCGGCGATGTAGAGCGCCACGATATCCCGCTTGATGCCACGCGCCCAGCGCCTAGCCCGCTCGATCATCGCACTCAGCGCGAGACAATCGCTTTGGCCTCTTCAAGGTAGGCCCGCAGGCGGACGTTTTCGCTCTCCAGAACATGGATGCGGTTCAACAAATCTGCTGTCGACAAGGTCGCTACAGGAATGACAACATCGGCGACGGGCGCTGCTTGCCGGGGTGCCAGCGACGACAGGCCAACGGCATCTGTGGCCCGCAACAGGGGCGCATAAGCAGCATTGCCAGCTGCTGCGAGTCCCGATCCTTGAGCTGCAGCACCTGCGTGCGCCGCGAGCGGAGCCGTTGCCATGTGACTTGCTGCGCCGTGACCGGTTCCGTGGCCTTGAGCCAGGGTTGCGCCGACACTGCGGCCCTTTTCACGTATCCACGTGCCGAGGAAGACCAAACCGACGCCGATGAGGAACAGCCAGAACGGAAAGGCG
>JAYSVA010000339.1:0-7124 GCA_043718785.1 Hyphomicrobiaceae bacterium | reverse complement strand
TGATGGCGAGGCGCTTATGGCCAGCGTCGCGGGCGGGCTCCAACAGAGCGAGTAACGGCGCATAACCCATCCGCATACCTCGACACTGCGCCATGCCCTCAGGCTTGGTGACGAGCACGGGCATCGGTTTCCACCGATCGTCCGGGTCCGGCGCCATGGTGAGGACGGCATCGACCGCGCCGGTTTCGAGCAACCGCTCCGCCAGCCGCGTGGTAATGCCGGTCCACTGTGCGCCAGTGCTCGGTTGCCGTAACGACGCCCGCACCATGCGGCGATGCGGGCCGAAATGCAGCTCATCCGGCCGGTTGGCATCACGGGCGCGGCCATGCACCTTCGCTTCGAGGGCTGGATAATCCGGCTTGATGAACTGGCAGGCGCGACCGCGGCGCTTCGGCTCCGATGACCGAGAGATCCCGCAATCCGTGCACAAATCGCGCGCGGCAGCTGGGCCAATGGGTGGGGCGCTCAGGCCGTCACCGGCAGTCAGTTTAGTGGTCATTGGCATCCACCCCAGGGTTCCCAACGACGTTAGCCCACACTGCCACGCCATCACCAGGGGATTACCGACCCAGCGGCCCCAGAGCGCAACTCGGGCCAAAGGCCGGTCTTTCCTGAGGGCGAAGCGGACGTCCCAGCCGCTGGAGTAGAGGAGTTCGGCTAAAATGACGTAGTGGTCAACGGTGGCGGGAATTCCAAGTTTGCAATCTTTGCGGGCAATTGGAACAGATTTTGCAACCTATAGGATACCAAACTCGGAGTGTCCCAATGGTACGATTACCCAATAAGGGTTCCCGCGCTGACCGCGAACGAATCGCCGACCAACACGTCGGCAACCGTCTCCGGATCATCCGCAGCGAACTCAGCGTCTCCATCGACGAGTTGTCGCGCCGCTCCGGCATCAGCGCCGCGCGACTGGCCAAATTCGAAACGGGCGAGCGGAGAATGTCGCCGCTGGTCCTGTCCGAAATGTCCGACGCCCTCCACGTCGGCATCGATGAATTCTTTTACGGGCTGGATTAGCGGTGGGCAGACACGACCCACAAGAATTGAATTGGATTCGAGAATTTTGAAAACAACGACAACATTGAACGAAATTTGGTATTGACATGGGAATTAGTTCCACATATTCATTGTATAGTCGTCGAAGACATGTCTACGCAACGACATCCTCGATGCAAAGTTGTTTCAATTGGCACTCAACATGTGCCAACAGAAAAAAAGAGCCGACAATGATTTGCGACAGCCGACAGGAACGTGACGCCGAACGAGAGTGACCCTCTCGGACTGCTGTTGCGCGCTGTTTATGGCCTTGTCGTCTAGTGGCTCAGGATCTCGGTCTCTCTAACCCCCGTTTGAGCTAGCCGATGACGCGGGTTCAAATCCCGTTGAGGCCACCATACCCATCCGCGCAGTTTGGCTATCCGACTTACCGATGATTCGCAGCCGTCTGCCGTCGTGCATAAGACCGGGATCATCGTCGACAGACCTCGTCGTCTAGTGGTTTAGGATGCTGGCCTTTCACGTCAGCGACGCGGGTTCAAATCCCGTCGAGGTTACCAATTTTATTATCTCGGTCGATTAATCGGCCGGGATAACTGGCGTGTGCAAATCGCGACATCGAATACTATCGATGTTATCCGCGGAACTTTTGCAACGGGCGTAACCCTCTCCTCCGGTTTCCCGGAATGCCCGTCGGCCTTCAGCCGACCGGCATATCCGGGATCTTCACGTCTGTATGTGAGGCGAAATTTAGCCCTGCCCGACACTGGTGAAGACCCCGGATATCAGAACAGCGCGCTGCGCTGATCAGATTCCGGGGCACCGGAAATCTGAGAGAGCCGTCGGGTTTGCCGACCTGCATCACCCACCCAACGCCTTGAGCAACGCTTCCCGGGCCAACAGCCAGTCCTTGCCTAGCGCAAAGCGGACGTCCCAGCCGCTCGCCCGCAACAGTTCGGGTTGGGTGACGTAGCGGTCGACGATGTCTTGCACGCTGTAATGGCGCTCACCATCGACGAGCACAGCGACATCGTAGGCTTTGGCGTTCGGCTTCTTCAGCGCGAGATCGCAACGGATGGTCGACTGGCCGAGGTTGCGAGCCACCTGTAACGACGTGCCGCCCAGCGAGGCGGCCAACGCATCGGCGAGCGGATCGGACAGTTCCGCGCTTTTGCCAACCACAGCCGCACCTGGAAATCCGCGCAATGCCGCCTGCATGCCGTCAGTGTCGCCGGTTGAGACGGCACCGGCATAACGCAGGTATTGCTTCAGCGCGTTGGCACCGGGGTTGTAGTCGTTGGTGATCTGGCTCGCCTCAATGGAGGTGACCAGGGCGACGTGGTGTTTGGCGCGCGAGAAAATCACGTTGAGCCGCTTCTCGCCGCCGGTTTGATTGATCGGGCCGAAGTTCATCAGCATCTTGCCGGTCGGGCCTGGACCATAGCCGACGGAGATGATGATGATATCGCGCTCGTCCCCCTGCACATTCTCAAGGTTCTTGACGAACAGGCCGACGAACTGGCCGTCCTCCTCGCGTTCACGCTCCGCATCGAGACGCGACCGGAACGACGGGTTTTGATCCGCCACTTGCTCCAATGCCTCTTCGATGGCTTCGGACTGCGCCTGCGAGAACGCAACGATGCCAATGCTTTTCTTCTTGGCTTCGCTCAGCAGCGCCCGCACGAGGTTGGCGATGTACAGCGCCTCGGCATCGTTGGTCTGCTGCTCAAAGCGACCGTCCGGCACCTTGTGTAGGCTGATCGGCCGGTCGGTGACGCGGGTTGACATGACGCCGAGCGTTGCCTTCTCGCCGACCGGAATGGCACGGGCTTTGGCCAGCGGCTGCCGACTGGGGATGGTTTTCAGGCCGCCGCCATAGAACGCCAAGTTGCAGAAGCCGATCAAACTCTCGTGGCGGCTGCGGTAATGCCAGTCGAGCCGTGTTGACGGCAGCGCCGTGATTGCTTTGGTCAGCAGGCTGTCGGCGGTCATGCCGAACGCCAGATAGTCCGGCAGCTCCTCGCCGTCGTCGTCACCGCGCGCGGCAAAGAAGCTCGACGGCGGCAGCTGCATTTCGTCGCCGACGATGATGCACTGGTGCGCCCGGTACAGCGTCGGGATCGCGTCTTCGAGCGGGATCTGGCTGGCCTCGTCGAAGATCACGACGTCGAACAGATCGTCAACCAGCGGCAGCGTATCGGCGACGCTGAGCGGGCTCATCATCCAGATCGGCTTGAGGTCGCGGACGACGCTGGCCGGGCCTTGGCTGAGGAAATCACGCATCGCCCCGCTCGGCCGCTGCAGGGCAAACTGGTGCTCCAGGTACTTCTGGCCCTGGGCATACTCGCTGCTCGGGTCCGTTGCGCGACCACGCGCGTCGTTGAAGCGGCGGCGGCTGTCATCGAGGATGCAGGCAACGTTGAGATCACGCAGCCGCGTCAGGTTGCCGGCCAGCCGCTTGCTGAGCTCTTGCAGCCCAGCACTGTCCATCCGTTCAACGGCACGGTCGGCCTTCAGCGAGCGGGTGATGCAGTCATGCAGGATCGCGGTCTGCAGGCCGTCCGCTTCGAGTGGTAGCTCGCGCCACGCCTCCGAGAGGCCGGGCGACTTGGCGTCAAGCGCGGTGACTTGCGCGCCCAGCTCCGGTGCTAGATCCTCCGAGGCCTCCAGCAGATTGAGATCTGCGGTCAACCGCGTGGCTGACTGCCGCCCTGCGTCACGGAACAGCTTGCTAAGGTGATCGTTGGCTTGCTCCAGCGTAGCTTTGTCGCGCGCTAAGTCCAGAATGGTGCGGGCACTGTCGCGCGGGTTCTTTTGCACGTCGTCTAGCAGGCGGCGGGCGGCAGGCTGTTGCGCCCGATCCCCCGACCAGTAGGGCTCAAAATTCTGGCTCTCGGTCACAACGTCGTCCAGATGGAACCGCGCGCGGATCGTCTCGGTCTGTTCGTCGTGCGCGGCCCGCGCCGCGTGCTCGGAGGCCAGCCGCTCCAGCAATGCCACATGGTTTAGCACCGCGCCGTTGTGCTGGGCGCGGATGCGGGTCTTCAGGCTGCGCCACTGGCCCGACAAAAACGACCAGAAGCTCGCCTCCTGCGCCCGCGCAATCGCCAGTGCCGCCTGCGTATCATCCGCCGACAGTTTCTGCGTCCAGCCGCCGTTCGGCTCCTCGGCTTTGGTCAGCGCCCGATCCAGCCGTGCCAGCGCCGCCAAGTCGTCCTTCAGCCGCGTCGTCTCGGCGTGATGCGGGTCGAGCAGGTGCAGTTGCTGGCGGCTGGCGAGGGTCTGCAGCTCCGCCGCGATCCGCGCCTGCGCCAGCAGATCAGCAAGTGGCACTTCACCCGCATCGCCGGATTTCGCCAGTGCCCCGCTTGCCGCCGCCATCGCCGCCCGCGACGCGCGGATGGCCGTCGTCATGAACTCAATCGGCCGTGCCTGACGCCCTAGTTCCGGCGACAGGCGGCGAGCCAGCTCCTTCAGCGAGGCGGGATCGCCGACGCCAGCTGTGGTCGCCAGCATATGGTCGATGTTGCGGATGATCTCACCACCTTGATCCCACTCAGCGGGGCCCGGCAGCAGTTCGCGCTGCTTGTTGGTCAGCGCCGCCGGTTCACGACCGGCACTGATGGCGCGGTCGATCAGGCGGCGCAGCGCTTCTTCAGCGCGGGCACCCGGCGCCTGCAGCACGTCCGAGAACCGCGTCAGCGTCGCAATATCGGCATCGATCGCCTTAAGGCAGGCATCGCGGGCAGCGGCTGACGGTTTCGCCGTACTTTGCGCGCTCCACGATTCGTAGATGCGCTTGAGGTCCTCGATGAACTCCTTGCGGTCATCGCGGGCGTCATGGACGAGGCACGTCAGATCATCCAGCCCCGCCTCCTTCAAGCGCTGGTTGACGACATCCAGCGCCACCCGCTTCTCGCAGACGAACAACACGCTTTTGCCGCGCGCCGCATAGTCGGCCAGCAGGTTGGCAATGGTCTGCGATTTTCCGGTGCCGGGCGGCCCCTGGATGACATAACTGATGCTGGTGCGGGCCCGCAGCACCGCCGCCTCCTGGCTCGGATCGGCGGGCAGCACGAGATGGCGCTCGGCGTGGCCGGGCTTGGCCAGATCGGCAAGCTGTGGCCGGACATTGGCATCAAACAACCGCGTGTAGTTGTGGTGCGGACCATCATAACCGCCAAGCAGGTGGGCATAGTCGCGCACCAAACTCATCTTGCGGGCGTTAAAATTCGACAGCGTCACCGCCGTCAAATCCAGCTCCCAGTTCAGCGGATCGTTGGTCTCTGCCGCCCCGAACGAGTAGAACTCGCGGGCGGCACTGCGCTCGCTGGCTGACGCCGGGGCCTCCGCCTCAATCGTGCCCTTGCCGACCATCTCGCGGCCAGGTGCGGGCTGGTCGCGGACGAACCGGTCATACAGCTCCAGCCCCAGCGGCTGATAGCCGTCCTGGGCGTAGCTGTAGGCGATGCCGCCGAAATCCTTGAGCTGACGGCCCGCCCGTTTGGCGCGGCGCTTATAGTCCTCCAGCGAGCGCGTCACCGTCCGCTGGATCATCTGCACACGCGGCCGCTCGATCAGCGCCACTTCGACGCCGGCATGGCGCAACCGCATCTGCAGTTCGATGCTTTGCTGCAGTTTCGCCAGCTCACCCGGCTGCGTCAGGTCAACCGTTTCCGGCAATTGGATATCGAATGCATCGGCCAGATGATAGCGCAGCACCGGGTTGATCTCGGCCTTGCTCACCGGCGCTGCCAGCGTCAACTGGAACCCGTCGGTGGTGCCGGTTTGGCGGCCAAGCTCGACCGGCAGCAGGATTAGCGGCGAGTGAATGCGTTCCTCGCGCTCCGCCCCTTCTTTGCGCAGATCGTGCCAACGCAGGAACGCCATCACCATGCGGAGCTGGTTGAAGCCGAGTTCCTTCTGGTCCTTTTTCGCCTGCACCCGCACCTTGTCGATGGAATTCGCCAACCACGGGTAATCCTCGAACTTCAGCCACTGCCGCAGGTCAAACGCCTGGCTGGCCTCATCGCCGTCGTGGCCCTTGGCCAGCAGCTGGCAGAAGTCGCGGTTGCTCACCACCAGATCCTTGAGCCGGATCTGGTTGACGTTGAGCATCAGCGGGAACGAGCCGTGCGTCAGGTCGACGCCATGACGCGGCTGGAAGTATACGAGGCGGTTACGCCGGGTGATCTCGAACAGCCGGTTGCGCAGATATTCCAGCCGCCGCCGTCGCCGCTCCGCCGGATCATCGATGGTGCCGAGCTGGCGCGCCTTGATCTCGGCATCGTCCACTTCGTTCTGGCGGTAGGTGTCGAGCGTCGCGATCAGCCCGCCGAGATCAGCGGCGCGCTTGGTCCGCGACGGCTCGGTCATATCGCCGATGACGCGCGCCACCACCGGATGCAGGCGCGGGTTGACGCGTTGCAGGTTGCGGCGATGCCGGACAAACGTTTGCAGGTCCTCAAGCTTCATAAAGTCGAGGCGACCGGCCAAACTCGCCATGATCAGGCCGAGGTGATAAATGTCCGTCAGCGCATCGTGATGGCCGATTTCCAGCTCCCAGCTGGAATAGCGTGGCAGAAACACCGGCATGTTGATGGCATCGCCGGACATGACGATGGCCCGGTTCGCCCAGGTGGTTGAGCCGTCGTCATGCTGGGTGGCGTTGTAATCGCCGACGATCTGCACGCCCGCCGAACGCGGCTGTTCAATGCGGCGCACCTCTTCCTCGTTCGTGGTCGGCACCTCGAAGCCATCGACGACGAATTCGAGCGTCTGCCGGTCGGCGACGACCAGCGTATCGACGCGGTCCAGCCGGGCCACTTCGCCGCGTTCGTGGGCTTCCGCCACGTCCTGCAGCAACGGCCGGATCACCGTCAGCACGTCGTCGGTGCCAACGCTCTCGGCCTGTTTCCAGGCGGCGATCAGATCAAAGAACGTTTTCGCCAGCGTCGGCTTAATCCCGTCGAGCATGGCAGCTTCGCCCTCAAGCGAGGCGGAAATGGCAGGTGGCATCACGCTCATTGGGGACGCGCCTCGAGTTGCTTGAGCAGCTTGCGGCGGCCCTTGAATTCATCGCGGGCGATGGTGCGCAGCGTCGCATCAAGACCGTAGGTCTCAGC
>JAYSVA010000338.1:0-7131 GCA_043718785.1 Hyphomicrobiaceae bacterium | reverse complement strand
GCGAGATCGTCACCGGCATCCGCATCCCACGTCGGCAGGCCCGGTCGTCATTCACAAAACTTGGCGCGCGGCGCTATCTCGTTATCTCCATCACCATGGTCGCGGTCGTGATCGAGACACATGACCAGCTTGGGTACGACGAGCGGATCACGGCGGCGCGCGTCGCCGTCGGGGCCTGCTCGGCAGTCGCGCAGCGGCTCACCGGACTTGAGGAAAGCCTTGTGGGCCTGCGGCTGGCGGAAGCGTCCGCGTCGGCCAGACCCGAGCATTTTACCGGCCTGCAGCCCATCGACGATATCCGCGCCAGCGCGGCGTTCCGGCAGGACGCGGCGCAAACTCTGGTCCAGGATGTGCTCGCGCAGTTGGCAGCGATCAGCGTAAGCAGGGCCGGGACATGAACGCAGTCGACAAGATTCCAGCTCCAAAGGTTTGCGCATCCTACCCCCTTGTGGGGCAGGGCAATTCAATTCTCCGCCCTCGCCTCACGCGTCCCCGGAATCGGATCAGCGCTCGCGCTGTTCCGATGTCCGGGGTCTTTCCCGGTGCCGTTGGGCTAAATCTCGCCTCACACGCAGCTGTTAGGATCCCGGACATCCGGATCGAGCTGCGCTCGAAACGGATTCCGGGAACGCGTGAGGATGGGTTTTCGCCAAGACACTTTCGTACGCCTGCATTGATATTGCGGGCATCTCCACTGGCACCCCGGCACGGAGGGCGTCATGACGGCCACTGACAAAATCACTCTGACACTGACGGTCAATGGCGTCAGTCATGCCGTGACCGTGTCGCCGTTTGCGACGCTGGCCGAAACGTTGCGCGAAGACCTGCACCTAACCGGCACCAAGATCGGCTGCGAGGCGGGCGACTGCGGGGCGTGCACGGTTCTAATCGATGACGAGCAGGTCTGCGCCTGCTTAGTGCCGACCATTCAGGTCGACGGCCATGCCATCACCACGATCGAAAACACGGGTGACTTGATCGCCCGCCTGCGCGACGCTTTTCTCGCCCATGGCGCGGCGCAATGCGGCATCTGCACGCCCGGCATGATCATGGCGGCGACCGACTGTCTGATCCGCAACCCACGGGCGGAACGAGCCGCGATTGAAGATGCGCTCGGCGGCGTGCTGTGCCGTTGCACCGGCTACGTCAAGATCATCGATGCCATCACGGATGTGGCGCGCGGTGCCAATGCGTTTTCGGCCGAGCCCGCAGCTGGCGAAGCCGTCGGCGCACGGATCGCACGCGTTGATGGCCGCGCCAAGGTGGATGGCACCGACAAGTTCGGGGCCGATCATCAGCCCGATGGTGCGTTGTGGCTGCGGCTGGTGCGCTCACCCCATCACGCGGCGGCGGTTGAGGTTGGCGATCTTGCCCCGGTGCTGGCCGCGCACCCCGGGCTCGTCAGAATCCTGACCGCAAAAGATGTGCCCGGCCAAAACTCGTTCGGCATCTTCCCGACGACGAAGGATCAACCGGTGCTGGTAGACGGCATCGTCCGCATGCGTGGTGATCCGGTGGTCGCGCTGGTCGGCACGCGTGAAGCTGTCGAGGCGGTTCCGGATGCGGCCCTGCCGATCAGCTATCGGCCGCTACCGGTGCTATCCGGTGTTGCGTCAGCCCTAGCTCCGGGTGCGCGTTCGATCCATGCCAAGGTCGAGGACAACGTGCTAACCCGCGGCTACCTCGAACGCGGCGATATCGACGTTGGCCATGCGGCGGGGACCGCAACGGCTGAGGGAAGTTTCGAGACCACCTTTGTCGAACACGCCTACATCGAGCCGGAAGCGGGTTATGCGCGCCGCGTCGGCAACCGCATCGAGGTTACCGCCTGCACGCAAGCCCCCGTCATGGACCAGGAGGAAGTCGCGCGTGTGCTGGGCTTACCGCTCAACGCGGTGCGGATTGTACCCACAGCTTGCGGTGGCGGTTTCGGCGGCAAGCTCGATGTCTCGGTGCAGCCGATCCTAGCGGTGGCCGCGTGGCTGACCAACAGGCCCGTGCGGATGATTTATTCGCGCATCGAGAGTATGGCATCGTCAACGAAGCGCCATCCGTCAAACATCCGCGCGCGGCTGTCGGCGGACGCGACGGGCCGCTTCACCGCCTACGATATGGACGGCGATTTCAACACTGGGGCGTATGCCTCCTGGGGACCGACGGTGGCGAACCGCGTGCCGGTGCATGCAACAGGTCCGTACAAAGTGCCACACGTCAAAAACCGCACGCGCGCGGTGTACACCAACGACACCCCCGCAGGCGCGTTCCGTGGTTTCGGCGTGCCGCAAGCGGCGATTGCCGGTGAAACGCTGATCGATGATGTCGCCGAAAAGCTGGGCCTGGATCGCTGGACGATCCGGCGCGTCAACGCACTGGCCAAAGGCGATACGACCCCGTCCGGCCAGGTGCTGCTGGCGTCTGCCGGATTGCCAGATTGCCTGGACGCTGTGAAGGACGCATTCTTTCTGGCTTCGGCGGAAGCGGAAGCTCACAACCGCACCAACGCTCGCCATCGGCGCGGCGTTGGCATTGCCTGCATGTGGTACGGCTGCGGCAACACCTCCATTTCGAACCCGTCGCGCATGCGCATCGCGCTCAGCCCTGATGGCACGCTGACGTTCTACAACGGCGCGGTGGATATCGGGCAGGGATCAACCACCGTGCTGCTGCAAATTGCAGCGGATGCTGTGGGATTGCCGCCAGCGCAATTCACGTCCGTCGTTGGCGATACCGACCGCACCTATGATGCTGGCAAAACATCCGCCTCACGCCAAACCTTCGTGTCCGGCAATGCAGCGCGGCTGGCCGGGGAAGACCTGCGCCGGAAGATCTTAGCGCTCGCTAATGCGGGGCCGTCTGCACGACTGACGCTCGACGCCACCAAGCTCCGCGTTGAGGACGGCGAAGGTTCACGTGTGATTGATCTGGCAAGTCTGCCCCGCGATGACCAAGGGGCGGCGCTAGCTGGAGAGGGCACCTACGATCCGCCGACGACACCGCTCGACGCCAAGGGGCAGGGCGTGCCTTATGCGACCTATGGGTTTGCGGCGCAGGTTGCTGTGGTGGACGTCGATGTCGCGCTCGGCACCGTCAAAGTTCGCCGCATCATCGCTGCGCACGATGTTGGCCGCGCCATCAACCCGACCTTGACCGAGGGGCAGATCCACGGCGGCATTGCCCAGGGATTGGGTTTAGCGCTGATGGAGGAATTCATCCCAGGCCGCACCGAAAACCTGCACGATTACCTGATCCCGACCGTCGGCGACATGCCCGAGATCGACGTGATCCTGGTTGAGGACCCGGAACCCGAAGGTCCTTATGGCGCAAAAGGCGTCGGCGAACCGGCACTGGTCGCCACGGCTCCCGCCATTCTCGGCGCAATCCGCCACGCCACCGGCGCCCGGCTAACGCAAGTGCCGGTGCTACCCCATCGTCTGTGGGCGGCCCTCAAGCAGCAGGAGGCCGCAGAATGAGCGAACCCAATCAACTGTCCGTCGCCGCGCGCTCACGCAAGTATGGCGCGGCCGAAGCGGACGGCATCGTCCGGTGTGATGCGTGCCCGGTGCTCTGCCGCATCCGGCCGGGCCGCGCCGGTGCCTGCTCGCGCTACGCCAACGCCGATGGCCAACTGGTCCGCACCGACCCGGTCGTGTTGCTGGCACAAGCGGTCGATGCGGGTACGCCGCTTGTACAAGCAGACAGCCAGAACTGGGACGGCAAGCTGCTCGACCCCACCCGGACGTTTGTCACCGGCATTGGCTCGGGAACCACCTATCCCGACTACAAACCGGCACCGTTCATCGTCTCGTCCGAGCATGCGGGTGTCGATACAGTCACCGTCGTGACGGAGGGCATTTTCAGCTATTGCGGCGTCAAAGTGAAGATCGACACGGATCGGCATCTCGGGCCGGAACGCGCGGCCATCCGCGTCAACGGCGAGGAAGTTGGCCACGTCACGACCGCCGAATACGGCTCGCAGATGCTCTCCATTGGCGGCGTCCGGCACCTGACCGGCGGCTCGAAGAAGGAGGGCAATATCACCTGCGAGACGATGCTGGCGCTGTGCTCGTCCGAACCGGTGACGATGGTGATCGACGGCGGGCACGAGGTCATCGTGCAGGCTGGCCACGCCCCGATCGTTGATGGCAAGCCTGAGCAGCGGATGCGCGTCGGCTGCGGCTCGGCGACGGTGGGCATTTTCGCTAAACAGTGGCTCGGGCACGTTGACGAGGTGATCGTCGTTGATGACCACATTACCGGCGTGTTGACGGAGCATCAGGCGGGCCGCGTGCTGGACATGCGCCCGGCTGGCATTCGCGTGCGTGGGCGGAAATCGACGCCGGGGCGTTACTTCCAGGTCGCCAACCCGGGCACGGGATGGGGCGGCACCGATATCTCCGATCCCCTCTCGATCATCCAGAAGATCGATCCGGCCACAGCTTGGCCGGGCCTGCGCCTGCTGATTACCTCGACAACCGGCGAGCACGTCGCTTATCTGGTGCTCGACGAGACGCTGACCCCGCGTGAGGCTGAGATCCCAGAAGCGGTGCGCCGCACCGTCGACCGGATCGGGGAGAATTGCGAACCGTCACTGTGCACGGTGCTGTTTATGGCTGGCGCAGGCGGTTCGCTACGTGCTGGCGTCACAGAGAACCCGGTGCTGCTGACGCGGTCTGTGGCGGCGGGCGAGACGCGCGTGACCATGGGCGGCGCGCCGGTGTATCTGTGGCCCGGCGGCGGCATCACGATCATGGCGGATGTCACGCGATTACCCGCCAAGGCGTTCGGCTATGTGCCAACGCCCGCCCTCGTCGCCCCGATTGAGTTCACGCTACCCCGCGCGTTGTATGTCGCCCTCGGCGGCCACACCGACGACATCGTGTCCATCGGTGACGTGCTGCGTGATGTGGGACCGGGCGCTCGCGTTGACGGTTGGCCGCAAGCCAATCCTTGGCCATTCAAGAGGATGGAATGAGAAACGCCAAGCGCCATCCACCACCGCCGGTGGAGATCGACCCGGCAATTGTTGCCTCATACAAAGTTGAGGCACAGATCGGCTATTTGATCCGCCGCGCGCACCAACGGGCCACGAGTATCTTCGAGGAGGTTATGACCGGGTTCGTAGTGACGCCGGTGCAGTTCGCCGTCCTGGCGAAGCTGCACGATCTCGAGGTGGTGTCGCAGAACCAGCTTGGCCGGTTGGTGGGGGTAGACCCGGCAACCATGAATGGGGTCGCGGCGCGGCTCACGGCGCGGGGCCTGGTCACCCCAAACACAGACCCGACGGACGCGCGCCTCGTGCTGCTGCGGCTCAGCGCCGAGGGCGCACGCGTCGTCGAAGCCATGAAGACACGCGGCCCCGTGGTGACGGCGCGCACCCACGCCCCACTCGACGCCAGCGAAACCGCGACGCTGACACGCCTTCTGGCAAAGATTGGGTGACCGGATGCGGCAAGGCCCAACCGTCCAACAGCTGACTGGCAATCGCCTGCATCTCCAGCATGGCCCGATTGATATCGTGCTGCGGGCCTGGGGCGCGGCGGATGCCGTCGATGCGGCCTATCATGCTGCGATCCGGCGCTTCGAAACTGTTCTCGATGAACTGGTCAGTGAACTTCTGGCGCTACGGCGGCCCGTTGCGGACAACCCGTCGGTCAACGGTGCCGTGGCCCGCCGGATGGTCGCGGCCTGTCGCCCTTACGACGTTTTTCTCACCCCCATGGCGGCGGTCGCGGGCGCGGTTGCAGATGAAGTTTTGGCAGCGATGCTGGCCGCTGCTCCGCTCGACAAAGCGTTCGTCAATGATGGTGGCGATATCGCGGTTCATCTGACCCCAGGCCAAACGCTCGATATCGCGGTTGCTGGTACGTTCCGGAAATCGCCGATTCCGGCCATCAATGGCCAAATCACGATCCGCGCTGAGGATGGCATCGGCGGCATCGCCACATCTGGCGCCCAGGGCCGGTCTTTCTCACTCGGCATCGCCGATTCCGTTACGGTACTCGCACGGTCTGCAGCCGCTGCCGACGTGGCGGCCACTTTAATCGCCAACGCCGTCGATCTGCCGGGCCATCCGGCCGTTCGCCGCTGCTCAGCCATCACGCTTGACCCGGATAGCGATCTCGGCGGACGGATGGTGACCGTCGGCCTCGACCACCTGAAAACTGACGAGATTTTATCCGCCATAAATTCCGGATTGGCAGTGGCACGACGCTATCAGCGCGCGGGCCACATCCTTGACGCCGCGCTGATGCTGCGAGGGCATAGCGCCACACTCGGTTCACAACTATTCAGTTTGCCAGCGCGGGACGTCTCCGCCGTCAGCCAGGAGTATGCGACATGAAAATCGACGTCCGCAAGATCGTCGTCATGGTCGAGGAGGTTCGCCACGACGGCGGGCCGGTGCTCGCTGTGCCCTTGAAGCGGGGCTATGTCGCCTGCGTACTGAAGAACCCGTTCGCGGGCCGTTATGAACCGGACATCGTTGGGATGATGGACGCGTTGAAGCCGCTCGGGCTGGAGTGCTCGCAAAAGTTGCTGGCGGCACTGGGCGGCGATCCGCTCGCCATCGAGGCCTATGGCAAGGGTTCGCTCATCGGTTCGGCAGGCGAGCTTGAGCATGGCGCCCTTTGGCATGTGCCAGGCGGATATGCGATGCGCGAATTGCTCGGCAAGGCGCTGGCTATCGTGCCGTCGATGACCAAGCTGGGCGCGATGGGCGCGGTACTGGATGTGCCGATCCACCACAAGGATGCGTGCTATGTCCGCAGCCATTTCGACGGCATCACAGTCTGCGTGCCAGACAGCCCGCGCGCCGACGAAATCTTGTTTGCACTGGCGATGACGACCGGCGGCCGACCCCATGCCCGCGTCGGCGGCTTGGAGACAACGGCGATATCGAAGTGGGACGGGCAAAGATAAAGTTGCACGCAGATCAGGCTAAGGCGGCGCGCTTTATACGAACGAACTCGTGCCCCATTAACCCTACGGCGCAAAAAGTTATCCCCGCCCCCTTCGGCCGGCCGCATATTGATCGCACTTGTTCGATCGAGGGGTGCAGACGTGCGCTGGCGGTTGTATGGACAGGTACGATTGTTGCGACCTCGGACATAAGCTATCCGGGGGAGATTCTGC
>JAYSVA010000337.1:0-3252 GCA_043718785.1 Hyphomicrobiaceae bacterium | reverse complement strand
CCTTTCGATCATCCCACTCGAATTCATCGTCCCGCATGGCTTCCCCCGAAGCCAGCCTAGCATAGATCATCCGGGAAATATTTGATCACGGACATCAAAGGGTTGGAGGCGGCTTGACCGAGGCCGCAAATCGAGGCGTCGCGCATGACCTGGGAGAGGTCTTCGAGCAACTTCAGGTCCCAGACTTTTCCGCCCATTAGTTTGACGGCCTTTTCCGTGCCGTTGCGGCATGGCGTGCACTGGCCGCAGCTTTCGTCCTCGAAGAACCGCATCAGGTTGGCGGCGACATCCTTCATGTCATCATGGTTGGACAGGATGACCACGGCGTGGCTGCCAATAAAACAGCCGTATTTCTCCAGTGTGCCAAAATCTAAGGGCAGGTCAGCAAGGGACGCTGGCAGGATGCCGCCTGATGCGCCGCCGGGCAGGTAACCCTTCAAGTTGTGGCCGGGCAGCATGCCGCCGCACTGTTCGATCAACTCACGGGCGGTCGATCCGGCAGGAGCCAGCACCACGCCCGGTTTGGCGACGCGGCCCGAGACGGAGTAGGAACGTGCGCCTTTGCCTTTGTCGCCGCCCTGGGCTGCGAACCAAGCGGCCCCCTTGTTGAGAATGTCCGGAATCCAGTACAGCGTCTCGATGTTGTTAACGAGCGTCGGGCGGCCAAAAATGCCGACTTGCGCCACATACGGCGGGCGGTGGCGGGGAATGCCGCGCTTGCCCTCGATGCTCTCGATCATCGCGCTTTCTTCGCCGCAGATGTAGGCGCCTGCACCCCGGCGCACCGTGACCTTGGTGTGCTTGGTCAGCCCAGCCTTCTCCAGCACCGCAATTTCCTTGGCGAGGATCGCCAGCACCGCCGGATATTCATCGCGCATGTAGATGAAGACTTCCTGCGCCTCGACCGCCCAGGCGGCGATCAGCATGCCCTCCAGAAACTGGTGCGGGTTGCGCTCCAGATAGTGCCGGTCTTTGAACGTGCCGGGCTCACCCTCGTCGCCGTTCACCGCCATCAGGCGCGGCCCCGCAGCCTGCCGCACAAGGCCCCATTTGCGGCCCGTCGGGAAGCCAGCGCCGCCGAGGCCACGAAGCGATGCGTCGGACAGTGTCGCGACCACCGCCTCGACCTGGGTCGGATTGGCGAGGCAGACCTTCAACCGGGCATAGCCGCCAGCCGCCACATACGCGTCAAAACCGTAATAGGCCGGGATATCCGCGTGGGTATGGCCGTGCGCCACCAGCGCTTTCACCTTGGCCGGTGTCGCATGATCGACGTGGTGGTGGCCGACTTCAACGGCGGGCGCGGTATGGCACGACCCAATGCACGGCGCGCGGACGACCCGCACATCAGACATTTTCTCGGTCTCTAGCGCCGCCAGCAGCGCTTCCGACCCGGCCAGCATGCACGACAACGACTCGCAGACCCGGATCGTCACTTTCGGCGGGCGCGGCTCGCCATCGGCGACGACATCGAAGTGCGCATAAAACGTCGCGACTTCGTAGACTTCGGCCATCGGGATGCGCATCCACTCGGCGAGCGCGTGCATCAACCCGGCAGGCAGGCACTTCTCGGCGTCCTGGATGACATGCAGATATTCGATCAGCAGTGGCCGCTCAGGTGGCTTTGTTCCGAACGATGGTGCCAAAAGTGCCGCTAACCGGGTGCTGTCTTCCTGGCGCAACACCCGACCTTTCGGAAACAGCAGCGCTTTGCGGCGGCCTGCTCCCGGCTGTACTGCGCGACCGCTACTCTGCGCAACCCGAACATCGGCGGTCGCCGTCGTTTTAGAAGCCATCCGTCCACCCACTCCCTAGCAAGTCATTGCCTGGAAAGGCTCGACCGCTCACTGTAACGTTCTGGTATACCATATACCTAATGCATCACTCTGTCGAGATCGCCCAACGACGCGCCCCCGCTTCAAAGCGTCCGATCAGACCGTCCAGTGCCGAACCTTGAGCAGCGTTTTCAGCTCAGTCATGCGTTGTTCGATGGCATGACGGCGCAGCAATCCCGTCTGTGTATCGATATGGCTGATGACCGACGCCGCGTTGGCCGACGCCGCCAACACCGCGTCTTCCGCTGATGCCGACTGAGTGATGTAGGCGGCAAACGTCGAGTTGAAGGCGTCCCCGGCCCCAGCGGTACCGGCCGCCGTCACGGGCACCGCCGGACAATGCAGAATCCCGGAGGGCGCGCCGACATAAGCCCCGTCGCGACCATCGGTGATGACCACCCAGCGCGGACCGAGCTCGTGCATGTTGCGGAAAAACTGCACCAGTGACATTTCAAACCCACCCGACGCCAAACCGTGCCGGGCGAGATCCGGCAAATCACTCCCGGCATCATCGGCGAGCGCCGCTCCTCCTTCGCCGCGACGGCCGATCAGCCACGGCACCAACACACTGGCCTCGTGGCGGTTGATCGCGAGAATGTCGATTTTGCCGATGACATCGCGGAACTGATCCTGACGGGCCGACAGCTGGCGAATGCCGGGATTAACGGCGACCATCGCCCCCTCAGCCTTGGCCCGCTCGACGATCAACGGAAAGCAGTTGGCGGATTCGTTCGACAGCCCCGCCACATAAACGAGGTCGCTGGCGAACGCGTCCTTCTTCAGATCCTTGGGCTCCAACAGCGTATTGGCACCGCGAAACGTGAATATCGCGGCGTTGCGGTCGTGGGCAGCCACCAGCACCGATGCCCCGGTCGGCGCGCGGGCATCCCGCACGGTATAACGCGTCGAGACGCCCTCCTCCGCCAACCGCGCCAGGATTGTCTCAGCCCGCGCATCCTGGCCGAGCTTCACAATCGCCGAAACGTCATGCCCCAACCGCGCCAGCGACACCGCCGCATTCACAGCCCCGCCCCCGCAATGCGCGGAGATATCCTCGGCCTCGGCCTTGCGACCCTCCTCCAGCAGCAGGAACGACGTTTCGGCGTTCCGCATCGTCATGCGTTCGACCCGCTCGTTGGCAATCACCGCGATCGTGTCGATCATCGCGCCGCCGATCGTCAATGCTTTCATCTGCCAACCTCATCCGTCGCCACCGCAACATGGCGCTAGCATCGAACAACTACCGTTGCACCGCTAGGGGGAAAGCACTTGACACTCACCAGCCCGGGGGCTAGCCCAACAAGCCTGGGAGCGGCGATTTCGCTGGCTTCCCGTGGTTCGGAGCGTGGCGCAGCCTGGTAGCGCACTTGCCTGGGGGGCAAGGGGTCGCAGGTTCAAATCCTGTCGCTCCGACCAA
>JAYSVA010000336.1:0-19069 GCA_043718785.1 Hyphomicrobiaceae bacterium | reverse complement strand
TCACAACCATTGTGACATTCGATATCCGCAATCAGCCGCCAGTGGCCCTTGATGACGTTGCCCAGACGCCATCTGGCACCACTGTGCTTATCCCCGTGCTCGCTAACGATCGCGATGGCGGCAATGACACGGATCGCCTGACCATTACCACTGCAGCATCACCTGACGGCATTGTCACGATCACGCCAGACGGCCGCCTGTCGTTCACGCCAAACCCAGGCTTCGCTGGCGAGGCTGTGATCACCTACACGATCAGCGACGGACAGGGCGGGTTCGCCACAGCCAACGTCAAGGTCGATGTGCTGCCGTCCAACAGCTACGTCGCCCCCGTCCTGGTCGCCGACGCCCCAGCAGCGAGACAATACGACTCGATGCCATCGATCACCACGAACGGCGTTGTCGTGTCGGCAGTGCACGACATTGACCAACTGAGTGGCATCGGCGGGAGCATCCAGGCCACGGGCATCATCAGCACAGTCGCCAACCAGATCAGCGGGCTCGGCGGGGTTGGCCGTGAAGCGATCACCGGCTCCGATCAGTTATCGCGCTCCAACCAGCCATGGTCGCTGGAGCGGATGCTTGATGGGCCGTCCACTCGGGTGAGTAGCGGTTTCGACGTGCAAGGGCTGACCGGCTTCGCACTGCGCTTCTACACCGCCGACGGCAGCATTCCGGACGGCATTCCCACTGGTTCGTCCCAGATCGTGTTGCAGAGCTTGGTCCGGGACGGCAATCTGACAGTTACCCTGTCATCTATCCAGCTCCCCGGTCAGGCCTCGGTGGTCGACTTTCGCGTCATGCAGGCCGATGGTCGCCCGTTACCAGCCTGGCTTGACCGGGCTGGACAGACCCTGCAGGGACAGCGCCCCGCTGATTCCGAGACGCTCAAACTAAAGGTCATCGGCATTCTGTCGGACGGCACCACTATTGAGCGTGACGTGATCATTCAGACGATCTCCGGTGAGATTCGACCTCTGGAGGGATCAAAGCGGGCCGACCTAGCGCCGACATTCTCGGATCAACTGCGGACTTACGCGGATGCGAAAGATGTTGCCTTCGAGCGGCTGCAGCTAGCGCTCGCTGGCTGAGCTGGCAACTCAGAACCGCAAATGGCGCGCGTGGCCGGATGGTCACGCGCGCCATAGTTAGATCAGATATGCCCAGAAATTTGCCGCCCTTATGAGCCCAGCACTTGCCGATTCCGACGACTGCTCGCACTACTCTGGCCAACAGAAGTCCAGGCTCTAAATAGGAGCGCCCCATGTTGCCAGACGACACCTACCGGACAAGCTATCAAGCGACGATTCGCGCGCTTGAACTATGGCTGACCACCCAGCAGACCGTCGCCGATGTCGAGGTCTCACGGGCGGATGGCAGCTGGCGCGCCCGCGTCACGCCACATGCGGCCAATGCCTGCCCGTTCGAACTGGCACTGCGCACCGACCAGCACTACGATTTAAGCATCGGCACTGAAATCTACGAAGATCAGCCCATCGACAGCTTAAGTTTGTTCCCGGACCTGCTCGAAGCTATCTCTGCTGGTCGCGTCATCAGCCGCCAGCTCGCGAGTGCGGCCACTGGCACGGTCCAAGCCATTGAAACCATCGTCACCCCCGGCGATGGCACTGAGTGGAGCGGGCGCCGCACCTTTGGGCGCGCACCTGCCGCTGACGTAGTTGTGTCCGACCGGCATTACGTTGCCTATTCACGAGCGGCCTGAACACCCTTAGAGTGCCGTAAACCCACTTGCACCTAACGGACCACGCCATTGCCCGACATTGTTCCAATCCTGCCACTACTGGTTTTCGGTGGGCCTTACTCGAACCTCGCTGCGACGCTGGCCATGCGAGCCGAAGCTGAGCGGCTAGGTATTCCGCCGCGCCAGGTCATCTGCACTGGCGATATCGTCGCGTACGGCGCGGAGCCGGAAGAAACAACGCAGTTGGTCCGTGACTGGGGTATCCACGTCATCGCTGGCAACTGTGAAGAGCAGCTTGCGACCGGTGCGGCTGACTGCGGTTGTGGCTTCGATGAGGGCAGCGCCTGTGATCTGCTGGCAAAAGGCTGGTACCCATTCGCCAACAGCCTGATCTCAGCAGCTAGCCGGGCGTGGATGGGAAAACTGCCCGCCACCTTACGTTTCGAATACGGTGGCCAACGCTTTCGCGTAATCCATGGCGGTGTCAAACAAACCAACCGGTTCCTGTTCGGTTCTGAAACAAGGTCTTTGGCAGGTGAGGCTGAGCAAGCCAACGCTGATGTCATCATTGCCGGGCATAGCGGCCTGCCATTTATCGCCAAGCTCGGGACCGGGCTCCGTCTTGATGCCGCCGTGTGGTTCAACCCGGGCGTGATTGGTATGCCAGCCAACGACGGCACCCCGGATGTCTGGTACGGCCTGATCACGGCCGATGAAACGACGGGGGTTCTCAACTTTGCCACGCGCCGCCTCGCCTACGATTTTCATGCCGCCGCTGCCGCCTTGCGTCGCCAAGGCCATGCCAACGGCTACGCTCGCACCTTCGTCACTGGCCTATGGCCAAGCCTCGATGCGCTGCCGGAGAGCGAGCGCGCCCTCACCGGCTTGCGGATCAAGCAAAAGTCTTTGCGCATCAAAACCACTGAACGGACGCGATCTAGCGCTGCAAGTTACGCGTAATTGCACCGAACCGTCATGTTGCATAGGCGCAACTGACGTGAGGCCCCACAATATAGCTTTTGACGCATGCCGCCTTACAAATGAGCCACACCTGTTGCTTGCACACGCTGTTGTGCGCACTTTGCGCCTTGTGAGGCTGGGAACGGGACGATAAACCTTCGGACGGATTATTTCGCTGATTAGACCAACCCTGGCCCCAAGGAATCCGTAATGCGGGCCGTCTAATGATTGAGAACGGGTTGAATAGTGGGGTTTGCGTGGCAGATGCAGTGGATCATGGGCTGACGGTGTTGCGTAAATGTCAACATGCGGGGCGATGGGCAGTTGCTAAATTGCCCAAGGCACTATTGTGTGCGCTTCTGAGCATTGCCGTTTTGCCGTTCCCGCCTGCACAGTCGCAAGTCACACCGGCAGAAACGAAGGCCGCTGAGGCGGTACAGCAGCCGTTAGAGCCAGCGTTAGCGCAATCGCCTGCTCCTCTCGTGCCGCCACCTGCGGCAACGGATGCAGCTCATGTAGCCATCCCTGAAACAGCCGCCAAAATTCCGGTAGCGTCGGCCGTCGATCCGGTGCCAGCCTCACCACCACCGCTGGTGCCTGAGCCACCCGCCACGGCACTTGCCGCCAAAGCTTACGCGGTGCTGGACACGCATTGCGCCCGCTGCCACCAGACCGGCCGCCTGAAAATCGCCCGCGCGGCCAAGCCCATCGCCAACATCCTGTCGCTCGACGAACTGTCTGCCGACCCCGCCCTGGTGCGGCCGGGGGTGCCCGACGCATCACCGCTTTACACGATCATGCTGCGCCGCCATTCACCGCTTCTCGGCCCGGATATCTGGCCGCCGATCGGTGAGGAGTTGACCGCATCCGATGTTCAGAACGTGCGCGACTGGATCCAGGATCTGCCTGCGTTCAAACCTGGCACATGCCCGGGCCGCCCGCCGATCACGCCTGCCGCAAGTTCGGCGGCGCTGGAAGCTGCAGTGGCAGCTATTCCGGCTGAAAAGGCAAAGACGACAAGGTTTATTTCGCTGGCCAATCTGTACAATGGCTGTGCCAGCTACCCAGAGCTGAATGGCTATCGCGAGGCCGTGACGCGCGTGATCAACAGCCTGTCGTGGAAACCAGAGCCGGTGCGGCTCGAAACCATCGACGCAGAGCGGACGATTCTGAAGTTCGACTTGACCGATGTTGGCTGGGTTGAGGCGCACTGGGAAAAGCTGGTGCAGGCCTACCCGCACACCGGCAGTGCTGCGACGCGACCGGACGACGACGTCAACAGCAAGACCGGCTCAACGGTTCCGGTGGTCAGAGGTGATTGGTTTGCCGCCACGGCCATGACGCCGCCGCTATATCACAGCCTGTTGGGGCTACCGGCGCGGTTCGCAAATTTGCAACGCATTCTCAATACCGACCGCGACGCCAACATCAAATCGAACGTCGCCCGGCGCGCGGCGATTGCCGAATCGACGATCACGCGCGCTGGCCGCATTGTCGAGCGGCACCCGACCAAAGAGGGCAGCCTCTGGATCGCCTATGATTTCGCTGGCAGCGAAGGGCGCCAGAATATTGCCACCCACCCGCTCGGTCCCAACACCTTGCCGGCCGGCAGAGTGGCGTTTAAACATGATAGTGCCCGCGCGCTATTCACTCTGCCCAACGGTTTTCTAGGTTTTTCAATCAACGACCCGAGTGGCGACCGCCTGGACCGCAGCGCGCCTCAGATTGACCGCGACGTAATCGGCTGGTCGGCCAGCAGTGAAAACGGGCTAGCTTGCGCTGGTTGCCATACAAACGGCCCGCTCAATGTTCGTGATGAAGTGCGCGCCGCCGCCGAGGCCGACAAGGCGATGGCCAAAGACCTACGGGATGCCGTTCAAGCTTTGTATCCCCCCGAGGCAGAATTCTCCGGCCTGATCACGGAAGACCATCAGCGCCACCGCAAAGCTATGCAGAACGCTGGGCTCAACCCAGACCTGACCGTGCACGGGCTAGAACCAATGACGGCACTGGCCCGACAGTATCAGAAAGATGCAGGCATCAGTACGATGAGCGCCGAAACGGGCCTAGCTCCGGACGATCTGCTGCGTCGGCTTAGTGATGCGCCTGATCCAATGAAACCGATGCTCCGCCGCCTCAAACAGGGCGCGATCAGCCGGGCTGACCTCAATCGGCTTTCGGCCTTCGCCTTGCGTGAGCCCAATAGCGCCCTTGCGGCCACTGCACCTGTGCCAACAACGCCCACGGCGGCCCGCGATTTGACCCTGCAGATGTGGGCAACCCAGGACCGTTACAAGGCCGGTGAGTTAGCCGCGTTCTTTGTTGAATCGAACATGGACTGCAACCTGACCCTTATCAGCGTTGATGCCGCCGGACGGGGCACCGTGCTGTTCCCCAACGAGTTTGAGCAGAGCAATCTGCTGCCAGCAGGCAAGCCTCTGCGCGTTCCGAACGAAGCCGCACCATTTCAGTTACGTCTGAAAACACCGGGGCGCGAGACTGTGGTCGGTGTCTGCAACATTGTGGCCAAATCCGCTGACGGCATCACGCATGATTACGAGCGCCAGCGGTTCACCATTCTTGGTGACTGGCGAACCTTCCTTGGCCAATTGTCGCTGGAGGGTGGGGCCGACCCGAAAGCTGAGCGCTTAACCGAAACCCGCCCCCGGGCACGCCAGCCCCAGCGGACACGGACGCGCGGCGCAGCCACGGCCCCCGCTGCCACCGAGGCAGCTGCCACACCGACAGTCGAGATGCAGGCACGCACGGCGGTCACAGTGGAAGTCGACTAGTGGGGGCAGCTTGCTGCCGACACATCCAACTGGTGAACATTGCATTAATACGCGCTATACTTGGTCCAGACCTTGCAAACCCGTCTTTGCACGTCGGAGGCACCTCCGGGTTCCCATTTTGGAGCGCCCTCGCGTCGCGAAGCTCAAACTTGTCACCTCAATACTGACGGAAAGAGACGCTGCGGATGGCGCGCCAACAAATTAGCCTGAAGTTTGGCAGCTATCTGGGCAAAAAGCTCAGCAATTTCATGGTCGCGATGTTGTTTGCCGCTCTACTGCTACCTGCTGGTTCAGCCGAGGCGCAAACCAAACGCTCACGCTCCGCCCCTTCATCCCCCGAGGCAACAGCCGCACCGCGTGCGCTCGCAAAAGTCTATCGCCGCCCGCTGATGCGTGTCGCCCGGCTACAGTTCTGCCTGTTGGGACTAGGCCGCTTTGAAGGCCGCATATCTGGACGGCTGACGCCCACTACCGTGAAGGCACTGGTGACGTTCCGAGACGAAAATCAGCTAAAAACTGTTGTCGACGTCGAAAATGACTGGGCGCTTCATGCCGTATTGTGGCGGTCGTGTCGGGACATCTGGCAAAAAGCCGGTGGGCCCTTGAACGCTTCTGGATTGCCGATGGGCTCCACCGTCAGTGCCGGGGCCGCGTCCAACACTGTCGCAACGGCTCTAGCAGTCGTTGTCGCGCCCCAGCCGCCACCTGCCCCGGCTGTCCCGCCACCCGTCGCCGCGCCCCCCGTAATTCCAGCGGTCAAAGCCACGCCAAGCCTGCCCGAACCGGCGATGCGCCGCTTCTGCCTGCCGGCTGACCTCCGCGATATCCTGGTACGCGCCCATGGTGCGCGCCGCGATATCTCTGAGTGCGACCTCCCGTGCCTGCCACAGCCTGCCGAACTGGCCGCCGACGATGCCCGGTTCTACGAGCGCCGCTGGAACATGTCGTTCTGCAAAACTTGCGTGCCCTACAACAGCTTGCTGTCACTCGATGAGATCACCCGCATCGAGCAGGCGGGCAACATCACGTTGTGTCCAGAACCTCGCCGCCTGACACGCGCAAAACTGGAGCCGCCAGGCCGCATCATGACGGAGACCCTGCGCGGCGTCCGCTCACTGTTCAGGCGCGACGTCAAAGCGCTGGAACCGCACAACAATATTGCCGTTCTGATCGGCAACGCCAACTACCGGGACGGCCTGAAACCGAAGCCATCAGCTGAACGCGACATTGTCGCCATGCAGACGCTGCTGGTCGAACGGCTCGGCTACCGCCCAGGCCGGATCATCGAGCTTAAGGACGCCATCCGCGCCGACATTGAAGGCGTCCTTGGCCGCCCTGGCAACTCCAAGGGCCTGCTCTCAGACCGCCTCAAAGATCAGCCTGGCACTTCGGTGTTCGTCTACATTTCCGGACTCGGCGCCCTTAGTGGCGAGGATGGCGACGCCTCCGTGCTGCCAATTGATACCAATGCCCGCAACCGTGATTCCGCTGGTATCGCCCTTGAGCCAATATATCAAAACCTGACACGGATGGGCGCTAGCGCCGTCACAATCGTGCTGGAGGTTGACTTCGCCGCTGATCCAGCAGCGCCCATGGTGGCGCCTAATGTGCCGTCTTCAAAAACAACCGTGCTGCCGAAATTTGCCATGCGTGGCCTGACCGCCTTCACCGCTGCCGATAAGGATCAGCGCCCGCTTGAGGACCCAGAATTCGGCCTCAGCCTGTTCACCCGCAACCTCATCGCAGGCCTTTCGGGTGCCGCCGACAACACGCCACTCGGCAATAGCGACGGCACTGTCGACAGCTCCGAAGCCTTCGTCTATGCCGCCTACCGCACCGGCCTCAGCGCCCGCAAAGTGTTTGGCATGCTGCAACGCCCGACCATCAGTCAAGGCCGCCCCATCACCGTCGGCCGGGTCGGCGGCCCGATAGGCACGCGACCTTAACGGGCGAGGCCTCACTCCGCCATCAGCTGACGTTCCAGTGTCTTGACGCCAACGACACCGCCGGCGATCAGGCCGGCGAAGGTGAGGAACGCACCGATTGCCATGGTGGAGATGCCGGTAATGCCTTGGCCGATCGTGCAGCCCAGCGCCATGATACCGCCGATGCCCATCAAAACTGCACCGCCGAGGGTACGCAACGTGTCGGTCGTGTCGGTGAAGGTGGCGAGGCGGAAGCGGCCCATGGCTTTGGCCATCAGGAACGCGCCGAAAATCGTGCCAAACACCGAGCTGACGCCGAAACCAGGAGCACCTAGCGCCGTGAAACGCTGCAGCCATTCAAGGGTGTCACCAGTCGGGCGCACAAACGTCAGCGATACCGGCGCGAATGGTTTGTCAGCCAGCTCGTCAAAGGCGAGGCCGGTCACCGCCCACCCAGCAACGATGCACAGTCCGACGCCGATGCCGGAGAGGATGTGCAGCCAGGACGAGCGAAAACGTGGATCGACGAAACAATAGAACAGCATGGCCACCGTCAGTGCTCGCGCCACAATCCAGGTGGCAACAGCAGGCGGCGATTTGGTCAACAGGGCGGCAAGGGACCCAAGCCCCTGGTTCGTGCCACTCGGCAACGGCAGTGCCGTCATTTGTTCTAGTCCGGCACGAAGAGGACCCAGCACACCGGTCATGGTGATGTACGCTGAGATGCCAAGCACCAACAACGTGACCAGCGCTTTCAGATCACCGCCGCCAACGCGGGCGAGATTGCGGGTGGCGCACCCGCCGCCAAACACCATGCCGAAACCAAACAGCGCACCGCCCATTAGGTTGCCGACCCAGTTCACTGAGCTGCCAAGGTACATCGACTTACTAAGGTCAACTGCGCCGAACTGGGAGAGCATCTGCGTGCCAATTAACGCGGTTGTTGCGGCCAAAACCCAGGCACGAAAGCGGCGCTTATCTCCAAACGACACCATGTCGGAAATCGAGCCCATGGCGCAGAAATTGGTGCGGTAGACAATGGCACCTAGCAGGATACCGATCAGGAAACCGCCGGCCCCCAACGCCAGGGCATTATTTTGCGAGAAGGTGTCACGAAGCATTGCAGGCCTATCGGCTTTGATTTGATTTGGCGCTACTTATGCCGCGCCGTGTAACAGAGGTCGAACGAAAACGGCGGCGCTTGCGCGCCGCCGTTCGATTTTTCCGCCTTCGTTGTCGCGATTACTCGACAACAAAATCGATGCGGCGGTTTTTGCGCTTGTTCTCGGCCGTGTCGTTATCAGCAATCGGCTTCAGTTCACCGTGGCCAATGGCTGTCAGACGGGTCCGATCGACGCCCTTGGTGGTCAGATATTCAACCACAGCCTTGGCACGATTTTCCGACAACACTTTGTTGTTTTCCGGCAAGCCGTCAGAGTCCGTATGGCCCTCAATCCTTAACTTAGCCGACGGGCACGATGTGATCGCTGCAGCCAACTTGTCCAGCGTTCCGCTGCTCTCAGCCGCCAACACCGCACTCGCCACCTGGAAGCGCAGCGCGCCGGAGGTCGCGGCGGTGTTCACCGTGTCTTGGCAGGCTTTAATCTCAGCCGCGCGCTTCGCCTTTGTTGCTTCGACTTCAGCAAGTCGTGCCGCTTCCGCGTCCGCCTTGGCCTTCGCCGCAGCGGCATCAGCAGCAGCCTTGGCTTTCGCCGCAGCTTCAGCATCAGCAGCGGCCTTAGCCTTCGCAGCCGCCGCTTCAGCATCCATGCGCGCTTTGTTGGCGGCTGCAAGATCAGCGTCAGCCTTGGCTTTCAGGGCTACAGCCGATTGATCAGCATCGGCTTTCGCCTTGGCTGTAGCAGCGGCGGCAGCCGCATCGGCGAGCCGCTTCGCATCGGCGTCTGCCTTGGCTTTCGCAGCCGCTGCCTCTGCCTCTGTGCGGTTTTTGCCTGCAGCGATGGCCGCTTCCTGCTGTGCCTTGTTGCGAGCCTCAACTTCGGCCTGCAGGCGGGCGTTCTCCGCATCAACAGCTTGGTTCTTTGCAGCAGCGGCAATTTTCGCCGCAGCAGCAGCAGCAGCATCAGCATCAGCCTTCGCTTTAGCGGCGGCAGCGTCAGCTTCCATTTTCGCTTTGGCAGTAGCGGCCGCCGCTTCGGCATCGGCTTTGGCGCGGGCGTCAGCGGTCATTTTCGCTTCTGCCTCGGCCTTAGCTTTAGCGGCAGCAGCATCAGCTTCCATCTTCGCCTTGGCAGCAGCGGCTTCCGCCTCCGCCTTCATTTTTGCTTCGGCTACAGCCTTTGCTGCTTCAGCTTCGGCCTTCATCTTGGCTTCAGCTTCTGCTTTCAACTTCGCGGCAGCGGCTTCGGCATCAGCTTTAGCCTTGGCAGCAGCGGCCTCAGCCGCAAGCTTAGCTTTTGTGGCAGCAGCTTCGGCTTTCGCCGCCGCCTCGACACGCGCTTTCTCGGCGACAATGGCCTGCTGTTTGCGGGCACTGCTGTCCAGCATCCACCACAAGCTGCCAAGCATCAGCGCGATCGCCGGAACCGCCCATTTCCATGGTGCATTCTTGCGTGGTCCTGGACCACCCGAACCACCCCCATGCCCACCGTCCTGAGGCATACCAAGCTTGGCCCCGGCAGCGGCTGCGACTGTCGTCGCGGCTGTCGCCACGACTGGCGTTGTCGCGGCATTCACAGCACCCGTTACGCCCCCTGAGATATCTTTCGCCGCCCCGACCGCACCAGTTGCCACGCCGGATGCCACGCTACCAACAGCGCCGACCGTGCCTCCGGCCAACTCCTTGGCCGCAGCCACCGTTCCGGTTGCCACGCCTGCGGCGACGCTACCAACAGCACTAGCGACGTTGCCGCTCGCCAGATCTTTCACCGCGTTGACCGTTCCCGAGCCGACGCCCGTCGCAATGCTTCCAACTGCGCCACCGACGCCACCAACGAGATCCTTGGCGGCATTCAGCGTGCCGGAGCCAACCCCGGCCGCGACACTGCCGACAGCACCCGCGAGACCAGCCGCAGCGGCCCCCACGGCGGCACCGGCACCAGCGGTTGGCTGAACCGCTTGAGCCGGTGCAACTGGGGCTGCGTTAACGTGAGGAGCAGGGTGGCCGTGGGCGGGCGCTGTAGCCATGCCGATGCCATACTGTCCAGTTGAACCGACAGCGACGTCCTTGGCAATGTTGGCGGCGGCAGGGATGCCGCCGACTGCCGCAGTTACGGCCTTAGCAACAGCACCACTGGCTGCAGCGGCTACCGTAGCTGCTGCAGCTGGAAGCCCAGCAGCGGCGACCGGAACCACAGAAGCAGCAGTCGGCACCGCAGCAGCGGCAACCGGAACCACAGCAGCTGCAGCCGGAACCGGACTCGCAGCCACGACAACCGGAGCCGCAGCTGCCACAGCCGGAACCACAGCAGCGGCTACCGGAATTGCCGCCATCGCCCATGATGGCAGGCTGCCACCCAGGCTTGTGACGAATTCAGCAGGCATGCCGCCCGAAATGTTTTCTTTCTGGCTGGCAAGCAGGCCCGCCAGAGCCCCCGTATCCAAGCCGTTCGAACGCTTGATGTGCGCGAGCGCTCCCAGAACGGCCGGGGAAATCGTGCCAGCCAGCGCCTTGCCAGCAGCGCCGTTAAGGCCGGCGTACTTCGCTACAGCTTCGGTCATGCCGGCTGTACCGGAGGCACCGATAATGCGGCCAAGCAATTGGTTGCCTTCATCGGCCAGCGCGCCATGATTAGGGCCCGCTACCATGCCGCCAAGTTTGGTCAGGGTTTCAGGGTCGAGCGAGCCAATGACGTCAGTGAGGCGGCTCGCGCCACCCGGCGTCGCGGCGTTTGACGCCAGCGAACCCAACATGCTCGGCACCAGTGCGCCGATGGCCTTCTGTGCGATAACCTGCTCAAGACCGGCGGCCCGAGCCATCTTGCCCACCAGATCAGGGCTCAGATACTGCATGATGAACGTGACAAGATTGAACGACATGGGACGCTTTACCCTCCAATAACCCGCGACAGACTTACAAAACTCGCATTGATCCCGTCAGCTCGCCCACGCACGGCGCATTAGCTCAAAGAGATCAATGCCCCCCGGCATCAACAGTTCATGGTTCGGCGCGGGCCGTCCATTGGTTATCCGTCAATGCACGTTCACGGGAGTGTGACATCACAACCTCGTTCGCCACTCGGTTTGTGTCAAGCTTAACCATAGACGCACTCTGCCTTTTGGCGGCGAAGATCACTTTACGCAACGGTCAACATTTCGAGACTGGTGCCTGTTTACCGCCATAATTGCGCGCGGTTCGAGCCTGCCGGGTGACACCCAGCCAACAATTGCCTCAAAACATGAGGCAGTCCGGCCACGCTGTCTCTGGCCATGGACGAAAAAAACGTGTTCAATACCCCACACAGAGGCTGGGCGGCCAGTACCTTGCGTTCGCGCAAGGGCTTCGCGCCACAACCAGTCCGCGGAAACGCAATAAAGTTGATCAGAGGGAAAAGATCATGGAAACGACGGCCAACACGACCGCAGCGCCTGCTTCAAATGCGCCGCAAGCTGCATATCCCTGGCTTACGTGCTATCCAGCCGGAGTTGACTGGGCCCAACAAATGGTTGGCGAACCAATCCCAGTACTGCTGGAACGGGCGGTAAAAACCTATGGTGACAGGCCGTGCACAAATTTCCTTGGCAAGCGCCTCACCTATAGTGAGATTGGCGCTCTCGTCGATCGAGCGACGGCAGGCCTCAAGCGCATCGGCGTCACGAAGGGCATGAAGGTGGGCCTGTTTCTGCCAAACTGCCCGACGTTTATCGTCTACTACTTCGCCATCCTCAAAGCTGGCGGCGTTGTTGTGAACTACAACCCACTGTATTCGCTGGAAGAGCTGACATTTCAGATCAAAGACAGCGAAACCCGCGTGATGGTGACGCTGGATTTGGCTGCGTTGTTCGGCAAGATCGAAAAGCTGGTGGAAGCTGGCACCCTCGAGCACGTCGTCGTGGCGTCGTTCCCGGCGCTGCTGCCCAGCACAAAGTCTGTGCTGTTCCGCTTGCTCAAATCCAAGGACCTGGCGCACCCAGCCCGCTCTGCCATTGCTGACAAAATCACAATGGAATCGATCCTGATGGACAACGACGGTCGGCATGATCCGATTGCTATCGACCCGAGCGAAATCGCCGTGCTGCAGTACACTGGCGGCACAACTGGCACACCGAAAGGCGCCGCACTCAGTCACGCCAATCTGACCATCAACGTGCAACAGGTGCAGGCCTGGACAGCTGGCGGCTTGAAACCCGGCCAGGAGCGGATCATCGGCATCCTGCCGTTCTTCCACGTCTTTGCGATGACCGGGGTGATGAACCTCAGCATCGCCATGGCCTCCGAGATCGTCATGCTGCCGCGCTTCGTCCTCGACGACACGTTGAAGCTCATCGCCAGCACCAAGCCATCGATGATGCCGGGCGTGCCGACAGTGTTTAACGCCATGCTGAACCACCCGAAGATCAAGACATTCGATCTCAGCTCGCTCAAGTTCTGCCTGTCGGGCGGGGCACCGCTGCCGCTCGAAGTCAAGCGCGGCTTTGAAAGCATAACGGGCTGCCGTCTGGTCGAAGCCTACGGGCTGTCCGAGACATCACCGGGCGCAACGTTCAATCCGTTTGAAGGCCCCGTCAAAGTTGGCTCGATTGGCCAGCCCATCCCCGGCACCATCGTCGTCATTCGCGCGCCGGAGGATGGCAGTGATATGCCACTCGGCAAAGAGGGCGAAATCTGCATCAAAGGGCCACAAGTCATGGGCGGTTACTGGAACAAGCCGGAGGAGACCGCCAACGTCTTCCGCGATGGTTTCTTCCGCACCGGCGACATCGGCAAGATGGACGATCAAGGCTTCATCTTCATCACCGACCGCATCAAGGACATGATCATCTGCTCCGGCTTCAAGGTGTTCCCGCGCCATGTCGAGGACAAGATCTATGAACATCCGGCGGTCGAGGAAGTGTCGGTGATCGGCATTGCCGACGCCTATCGCGGCGAAGCACCGAAGGCCTTCATCAAGCTCAAAGCCGGACAAACCGCGACGGCCGCCGACATTCTCAAGCATCTTGAGCCGAAGCTGTCGAAAATCGAGTTGCCCTCGCAGATCGAGTTCCGCGATGCGCTGCCAAAAACTATGATCGGCAAGCTGTCGAAGAAAGAACTGAAGCAGGAGGAGGCTGATAAAAGCCGCACCTAAATGAGCCGAACAAAACCACAGTCAGTTCCAACCGCCGCCGATGATCGCGATGGCGAGACCATGTCGAACCATCGCGACGATAGCCAAGCGGTTGGCACTGAAGAGCACTACTTCGCCATCGGCGAACTGGCTGACGAGTTCAACATCACCACGCGCACCATACGGTTCTATGAGGCGCGTGGCCTGCTGGTTCCGGCCCGCTTCCGTTCCAACCGGGCCTACAGCCGCCGTGACCGGGCGCGGCTGAAGCTGATCCTGCGCGGCAAGAATCTTGGTTTCTCGCTGGAAGACATCGCCGAATACCTGTCGCTGTATGACAGCGACCCCGGCCAGATCACTCAGACGAAGTTGTTGCTCGGCAAAATCGAAGCGCACATCTCCGACCTCAACAGCAAGCGCAACGACATCGAGCGCACCCTGGCCGAACTCAAGGAGATCAGAGCGCAGTGTCAGGGCCATCTCAAGCGCGAAAAGTAAGGCGTTTCTGCATCGTTGGAGCTTTCTGCGCAACGCATAGGGGCGGTTAAAATTAACGCTAGCGGCCCCGAATTGATTCTGCTATCTAGCGTTTAAGAGCTGGTTATTCCGTGGTAGCTCAGTGGTAGAGCATCCGACTGTTAATCGGATGGTCGTAGGTTCGAACCCTACCCGCGGAGCCATTATCACCTGTTTTTGCTGTGTTTTTCAACAAAATCAGCTTCATACCCCTCCCATACTCCTAAAAATACATGGTTTTGACCGCCTGAGACAGGTTTTTTTGCCGCGCTCTAGTGTGTCTGGGTGAACGGTGATCACTAAAAATATCTAAAGTTTTCTTGATACGTTAGTAGCCACAGAAACCGCTTGCAACCAATGCACGGAAGCGAGCGGACATTCTGCCGCCGCGACCGGTACCATGCCGACGGTGACCCGGGGCTCGCCGATGGCGTATCAGGCGGCGGTCGCTGAAGTGTGCGGCCGATCGATACTGTCAAGGGGATGGCGCGTGCAGGCGCCGACATCCAAACGATCAACGGGAAAGCAGCACCGACCGTGAACGTTGCAGCGGACGTCAGGGCCGTTTGCACCGGTTGAGCGACAACATGAGCGGCCAATCCCAATTCGTCACGCGCATGCGCGGCAAAGGCATCCCTAGCGGTCATCTGTTCGGCAACCTTGCGTGCCAGCAGAGGCACGACGCCGCGTTTTACATAAATCGTCGTGAGTTCGTCGAGTTCGGCCTCCGGTTGTTCGGCAAGCTCTTTCCGCTCGCGCGTCATATCGGCTGCTTCAGTATCGGCCTGAGAACTGACGGAAACGTATTCGCCAGCTGCCATCGACATAGCGCCTGCCACCAGACCGGCGACCGGCGACGAGAATTTCGTGCCGCGATGTCGACGCGGATGCCACACCTACGATAAGGCTGGCGGTAGAAATCAGTCAAGATGTCGCTCAACATGACGAGTGCTTCCTCGTCAGCGCCCGCTGGGATGGGATAGAGGCTCGTGTCCGCGTGGGGAATACGTACGAATTCGGCCTGGGTGCCATCAATTGTATTGCCGAGAATCCAACCACCTGTCGTACAGTGAGAGTACATCTGACGGCGGCAATAGAGACATTTCCCGCAGGCGCTGACGCACGAAATCAGCACGCGGTCGCCGGGCTTGAACGCCGTGACAGCGGGGCCGATCGTGCCGATGACGCCAACACCTTCGTGCCCGAGAATGCGGCCGGGCTTGCAGGTCGCAACATCACCTTTGAGAATGTGGAGATCGGTACCGCAGATTGTCGTTTTCGTGACTTTGACGATGGCGTCGGTCGGAGCTGTCAGATCTGGCTTAGGCCTCTCTTCAAGAGCCTTCTTATTCGGACCTTGATAGACGAGAGCTTTCATAGCGGTGCGTCCTTCAATGGGGATTCGCACAAGCCGTGCGTTGTTGTAGCAACGACCAAGCGAAAAGCAATGTGTCAGTGCCCGTCAGACATGACGTGTCTCAGAATAACTCGGGGTTTGTGCCACGTGTTAGACTCGAAAACTACTCAGGCTGATCGTTGAGGGGGTCACATTCACGCGTCTCGCCGAATGCCTAAAGCCCCGTTCACCTATCTTTCAGCTGATTATCTCACGACGACGTGACAACATACTCAACTCAAATCCTCAAGCACTTCTCAAACTCTTCGAGAAGTCAGCCGCGTCGTTTTCAGGCATCGTCGGCGCTTCCGCCGTCACCGGCGTGCGACAATATTGCACCACACCATAAGTATCAGAAATAATTCGTAATTCTGCCTCTATATGTTGGTTCCACCACTATTGTAGAAGCGCGCTGGTTGATGGCTCGGGGGGATACTGTGAAGTGCATTTCACTATGGTGCTTGCGCACTGTTGTCGTGCTGGCAGCCAGCCTGCTAGCGTATACGCCGCTCATACCGATGTCGTCGGCCCAGGCGGACCCGTTTCGCTTATTGATGATCGGCGGGGCCCAGGCGCGGTGGATGGCCAAGGATACAAGGCCGCTGACTCTAAAATACGCTATCGTCAAAACCGCAATGCGCACGGCCAATGCTACCAATTGCGGTGGGATGGCCCCACCCACTGGCCTGCTCGAAACCTCTAGAATCAGCAGCAATGAGTTCCGTTCGGTGCTCGCTAAGGCGTTCACCATATGGCAGCAGCACATTAACGTGTCGTTCGAGGAGACAGACGACCAAAACCAAGCTGACATCGCTATCGGCGAGCAGTCCGACCCGACCGGGTTCGCGTTCGCCAACGTCAGCGTTGGGGCGATTAGTCAGGGCGACATTGGCTCGATCACCAAGGCTGCGATTTGTCTCAATCCGCAGAAAAAATGGAAGATCGGTTACGATGGCAACCTCGCAGTCTACGATCTCGTCCACACTTTCACACACGAGATCGGTCATGCCATCGGCCTGGACCACCCCAGCCGTAACGGCCATTTGATGTCGTTCCGCTATGCCGAGCTAAACGATGGGCTGTCGGATGGGGATATCGAGGGCGCGGTTGCGCTGTACGGGCCTAGACCGACCGGACAACGATGATTAGCGTTACAGCCCAGCGGACGCGCCGCCAACCACGAGTGACCGGCGGCGCAACCAATTTAAACGGTCTTACTTCGCGACGGCTGGGAGGGCCTTGAGCTGCTCGTCAGTCAACGAAACGGTAACACGGTCGGTGCCGAGCTTGAACTGATCGGGCAGCAGGCGCACGCGGGTCTCGCCGATCCCCATCATGCCACCAATATCGGCGTGCATCTCTGTGACGTTGCCCGCCGAGTCCCGCAGGAACGCGCCAACTTCGCCGACGTTCTTACCGTCGGCCGTGTAGATCACCTTGTCGATCCAGGTTTTGGCCTGTTCGTCGGTCAAGTTGATCTTGGCCGCGCCCGATGGCGATGGCATCGACGGAGACATCGTCGGTGACGTTGCCGATGGTGTGGTCGCCGATGGCGACGTCGGTGCCGGTTTCGTTGCGGCTGGCGGTGTCGTTGACGGCGCGTTCGGTGCGGTCGTTTGAGCCACCGCTGACGCCGATAGCAAGCCTGCTGCAACAGCTGAGAGTAGGAACTTTTTCATTTGAAACTCCAACGGTTTGTGAAACGCTAGTCACTAGAATAGCTGCAGTTCGGCATGCCTGAGGCCGCGCCTGAACCACATCTGCAGCGTTAACAACTGAGCCCGCCAGAAGTTCCAACCTGCGCGCGCTATGTGTCATTTTCGATGATGAACCTGAGGGCCAATCACCCAAACGGGTCTATGGGCTATGTTCATTTCAGGCCTTGTGCCAAGGATCGTGCGATCGCGTTGGCCGTGCATTGCTTTTTTCCAGAGGCTGCATCGCGGCCCGAGCGGTGACTTTGGGTACGGCCAAGAAGGCAAAGAGTGCACCGGAGGCCCTGAACGGGGCGAGCGTAGTCAGTACGACAGTTGGTGCAAACAAATCGACCGCGAAACCGGCCACCAACACGGCAATCGGAGCCGCTGCACACAAAAGCGCGCCGGACACAGCCTGCACATCGGCACGCATCGCCTGTGGCGGGCGCATCTGAAAGATACTTGCGGCAAGTGGGCCTATAAGGCCGGATGGCAGTCCAACACAAATAGCGCTTGCGACAATAACTGATAGGTCGACTTTGATCGAAAGGAGCGCGATTCCGCCCGCAAGCAACAGGAATGCTGTTGAAAGGATGGTGCGCAATGATAGCCACGTTGCGGCAGGCTTTGATAACGCCGCGCCAACGAGCGACGCGAGGCCTGCGGTCAGCAAGAAGAGCGCAAGTAGCTTTGCATCTTGCGGCGATCCCACGAGAAGTTTTGGCAGCACGACAAGTTGAACAGCGACGAAGATACCGATAGCGATGCTGAACAACAGGGTCAGGATCGAAAGCAGGCGATCCGCGCAGATAAACTGGCCGACTAACTGCAGTGTGATCGATCCGCTTCCATGATGCGCGCGGAACCGAGGGAAGCTGAAAGTCAGCAGCAGTGCTGCCACGAGCCCGAAAAATGCTAATGCCCCTGCACCGCCCACAAGGCCGAAGTATGTGACGAGCGTGACACCCGCAGCCCGCGCGATCATCGTCGCCACGCCGTCAAGCCCGTCATCCAACGCGTTGAGTTTTATGAGGTCCAGCCGTGCAAGGCGTGCAACTTGCGGATAATGCGTCTTGCTTGCGATAGCAGATGGGCCGTCCAGAATCGCCCCGACAGCCGCAAGAACGGCGATCAACATCGGATCAGCTATGCCTGCATAGATCAGTAAGGCGATCAGGGCAGCGGAACAAACGCTAGTCCATCCCCCCTCGCCGCCATGACGAGCCCGCTAGTGACGCTACTACCGGTCTCCTTGAGCAATCCCCAGCCATAGACGATGGCCGCCATCTGATCCGACAACCGCGCATGCCCACTCTGCGCCAGTAAGCCCAGCATGGGCCATCGCGTCTTTATTCATTGCATCAGTCCCTCTCCTTGGGTTCGATTGCGATGCGCGCAAGCGCTTGCCTCGGCCAGGGTATTAGCGGAGCAATATGTGGCAAACGGCTGACTAATGGCTTTATCCTAATGCTCCGTCCTGTCAACAATTCGAGTAAAGTGCTGCATTAACAGTTTGGTTTGAAATGGCGTCGACGAGGCGCAAAACGATCCCGCCAAGCTCGTAAGCTTCTGTTTCTTTTTGATCGAGCTCACAACAACTTGACTTATCCTGCTGGACAAGTGGTATTCCCCGAGACAAAAGCTGGCGCACGATCAGTTTTTGGTCCGCTGCGCAAAGTGTATTGCCAACAATTACGGCTGATAACTGCGTAGTTTCGGCGTGCAGTAGCGCCCGCTCAACACCATACGCGGTCAACACCCGAGCGCCCTCTTTCCCCAGTGCATCTTGTAGATCTAGCGCAGTATCAAGGTCAGACCCGAATATCATGATCGAACAACCGCGAAGTAATGTCATTA
>JAYSVA010000335.1:0-7165 GCA_043718785.1 Hyphomicrobiaceae bacterium | reverse complement strand
GCAGTTCAAGTCGATGACACCCCCGAAAGGATGATTTATGCTATACTTCTCAATGATCTGCGAGCATCATCAGACGCCGGATTCCGGACACTAGTGAGTTGGCCTATGAAAATCAAAGTTCTACTGGCAGCCGCCGTTCTGACCCTCAGCTTTGCAGCCCCCGCTAATGCCCAGCGTTCACCACCACCCGCGACACAGGGCGGCAGCATGCCGTTGGAGGCAGTGCTGACCTTGGCCAAGCCGTATCCGAACTTGTTGCTGCAAGTGCGGCTGCAGCTGGTGCGGGCTAACTTGAAGCGCGATGCCGTGATGTGTGGCGCTGGCCGCTATGATGCCCGCTGGACGCAACTGAACGGCGCACGCCTGGCCCCGTACGAGTGCAAAATCGGCACGCAAACGCTCGTGATTTCAGCTGCGCAGACCTACTATGACCGCAACGGTAAGCGCTTGCCTCTGGCGGACGTCACCACGCCCGCGAAGGCTGCTACGGTCAAGGAAAGCGGCCTCAAGTGGAGCTGGAAATAGATGTCTGACGCGCCCAACCCATTCAAAGTCCGCGCCCTCGCGGCCCGCGATTACGACACGTGGCGCGCACTATTTGAGGGCTATATTGCCTTCTACAAGTCGCAGGTCGCCGATGACGTGATTAAGTTGACATTCGAGCGGCTGCTGTCGGATGAGCCCGACACGCATCAGGGGCTTGTGGTCGTTGATGACCACGATAAGCCGTTCGGCCTGGCACACATCATTTTTCACCGCTCGACGTGGTCGCCGACCCATTACTGCTACCTCGAAGATCTGTTCGTTGATCCGGCAGCGCGTGCCAATGGTGCGGGCCGGGCGTTAATCCAGGCGGTCTATTCGGAGGCTGACAAGCGCCAAGTGACCCGCACCTATTGGGCGACCCAAGAGTTCAACTACCGGGCGCGCGGCCTCTACGACCAAATGGCAACCAAGAGCGTGTTTGTGCAATACCGCCGCTAATTGACCCGATCCCAGAGGCAGGCCAACAGAAAAGGGAGCCTTTCGGCTCCCAATTTCATGCTCGGCAATCAACCGCGACTTAAGCCGCGACGCTGCTACCCATTTCACCGGGATTGCGCAACACATAACCGCGTCCCCACACCGTTTCGATGTAGTGCTTGCCGTTGGTTGCCGCCTGCAATTTCTTGCGCAGCTTGCAAATGAACACGTCGATGATCTTCAGTTCCGGCTCATCCATCCCACCGTAGAGATGGTTCAGGAACATTTCCTTCGTCAGCGTCGTGCCTTTACGGAGCGAGAGCAGCTCCAGCATCTGGTATTCTTTACCGGTCAAATGCACGCGCTGGCCGTGAACCTCGACTGTTTTGGTGTCAAGATTGACGCGCAATTCGCCCGTTTCGATAACCGACTGGGCGTGGCCCTTCGAGCGCCGCACGATGGCGTGAATACGGGCGACCAATTCGTCCTTGTGGAACGGTTTGGTCATATAGTCATCAGCGCCGAAACCCAAGCCGCGACACTTATCTTCAATGCCAGCCAAGCCAGACAGAATGAGGATCGGCGTTGCCACCTTGCTAACGCGAAGCGTCTTGAGCACTTCGTAGCCGCTCATATCCGGCAAATTCAAATCAAGGAGAATGATGTCATAATCGTAGAGCTTGCCGAGGTCGACACCTTCTTCGCCAAGATCTGTCGTATAGACGTTAAACCCCTCCGACTGGAGCATCAGCTCGATGCTCTGCGCTGTAGCGCTATCGTCTTCGATCAGTAGGACCCGCATGATATTCCTCTCGTCCCGATCCGGTTGTGGATCGCTGCCCCGGTGTTGTGTGAACACGGTACTGACGCATGTAACTCGTGCAGCGGTCGATAACGAAACGGCCGCTTAATCTTGTTTAAGAAGTTACCCGCCAAAGATTAACGAAGGGTAACTTCGGCCAGTCCAAAACCGCAAAAGGTAAAGGATCACCAGTTCGGGGTGATATTTTGAGCCACTTTGCAGGTAACAAACACTCATTCGGACAAACGATCGTCGGGGCACGACGCACGAACCGACCGGCGAGACAATAGATGTGCATAACCGGTACATTCGCCACTTCTACACAGACATTTGGGGACAACGGCAACACGTCCCGCCGCGAATCAAATAGCAGATTTGCCCCTCGTCCCCTAGGGCGAATTGAGATTATTTTGCGGCGAAGCAGCAAGTTGCTGTCAAGCAATGTTTGAGCGATTTACGACAATTTAAATGATTACGTTGCAAGGTGGCAGTTACCTTACGTTGAGGCTGCCCGTTGTGCCCGGGTGTATCGGCAGGTGACTTGCTTTGTCGGCTATATCGACGGTAGGCTGTTTCAACTGGCATGAGTTTTGAGTAAGGATAACGACACTGAGTATTGTCGTCGTTCGATTTTGTTGTCGTTCGAGTTTGTCAGGGGTATCGAACATGAAGTCGCGTGAGTCCAATCTGCGGTCAAAGCGCTTTGAGGCGGATGAGAAGGCGCGCAAAGTCGCCGATCTCCAGCATATGGTCCGCGAATTCGAGTCAATGGCTGCCGATCTCGATCGCCAAATACAGAGTGAAGAAGACCGCACCGGCATCAAAGACATCACCCATTTCGCCTACTCGACCTTTGCCAAGGCAGCAGCCCAGCGGCGCGCGAACCTCAAAGCGTCTGTCGAAGACTTGCTGGCGAAGCTGGAAGCGGCGCTCCGTGAACGTGACGCTGCCGCCGCCGACCTGCAGGCCGCCACCGCTCCCGATCCGCGCGAAACCGAACGCCAGCGCCGCAACGGCCATATGGGCCTCGGTCGTTAAACCTGCTTTTCCCCCGCGACGTCGCGTTGAGGCACCAACGCGCTTGCTTTTGCCACAGTGTTTGGGAATACGGTCTCCTGGGGGACCGGAATGCACAGGCGAAGACCACAACATCAGCAGTTCAACCAGTTCGGCTCTGTGGCATTGGCCGCAGCGCTTGCTGGCTGCTCTTCGTTGCCTGAATTGCCGAAAATCCCAGCATCCGCCTTGACCAACATTTCGCTGCCAACGATCGAGGCGACTGCCGGGGAACCAGGCCGCGTCAGTGGACCGCCGTCCGAAATATACCGGCTGATCGCCAGCGGATCGACGCGCTGTTGGTTCGCACCGCGTTCGCCGATCAAATCAACGCATATTTTCCATGCTGATGCCGAGCCACCAACAAAGGGCGGTGCCGTCGAGGTGGCGGTGATGGTACGCGAGCAAAGCGCGCCGAAACCATGGGGACCGCGCGCGTTTCGAGTGTTGCTCAGGGCAGACGGCGACTTCACGTCCATCGACGTGCAAAATCTCAGCATGGCCGCCGAAATTGCCGCTCAGATGCGCGCGGACGTCTTCCATTGGGCGCAGGATGGCAAAAACTGCAAACTCAAGCCACTGCCGGAAGAAGCAGGTCCGCCCCCGCCGCCGACTAAGGGGACGAAGGTCAAATCCAAGCCAAAGCCGAAGAAAAGCGACTAGGGAGAAGCGACGTGATCGCTTCGCTCCCTGCTTAAGCGCCAACAGCCGTATGGACACACGCGCTTGTTGGCGAAAGCAACTTGCCTTTCGCTTAACCAGCCGCTTTAGCCCGCTCAACCAGCGCGATAGTCTTGCACGCGGGTGGCGCGCAGACCTGCAAGGCCGTGCCGATCAATGGAGCGCTGCCAGCTCAGGAACTCATCAACCGTCAATTTATAACGGTCGCAAGCTTCCTCAAGGCTGAGCAGGCCACCGCGAACGGCAGCAACGACTTCGGCTTTGCGGCGGATCACCCAGCGCTTGGTTTCCCGCGGTGGCAAGTCAGCCACTGTCAACGGGCTCCCATCGGGGCCAATCACATAACGGACGCGTACTCTGTACTGTTGTTCGGTCATTTTACTCAACTACTGGTCTGGAACCACGCTCAGATTACATGCAGCTCGTGAATTTAACCCTAAGAGAGTGAGTAAACATAGCAGAATTAACGGCTTAAGACAGCACGTTTTTCTAAAATGTTACCTTCCCACTGGATCGATATGACACGAACGGTGCTCAAAATGGCCAAACGAGCAGATTTCTCGCTCCAGCCTCGCCGATGAAAGGCCCGTAAATTGGCCCACAACCAGCAATCTGGCCGAAGCCCTGCATATCGCGCGCCAAAGTAAACACGCGCCTTGCCAAGTTCTGATCATGCACGTGCTTGCAGCGGGTGCCGTGCGGCGATAGAGATGACCTCTACTTAACCGAAGTTGACATCGAAATGACCGCCCAGACGCCAGATCACCGAGTGATTGCCAGTGCCGCTGCGGTGCCGTTCAAGCAGCGCCGCATCGTCGTGGCGATGTCTGGGGGCGTTGATAGCTCGGTCGCCGCTGCCGTGCTCAAAGCCGAGGGGCATGATGTCATCGGCATCACGTTACAGCTCTATGACCACGGAGTTGCGACCAAGAAGAAGGGCGCGTGCTGCGCCGGCCAGGACATTCACGATGCCCGCCGAGTTGCCGATGCCATCGGCATACCGCATTACGTGCTCGACTATGAGCGTCGTTTTGAGACGGCGGTGATCCAGTCGTTCGCCGACAGCTATCTGGCTGGCGAAACGCCGATTCCGTGCGTGGCCTGCAATTCGCAAATTAAATTCAAGGAATTGCTCGACACTGCCCGTGATCTTGGCGCCGATGCGCTCGCTACCGGCCACTACATCCAGCGCACCGAAGGACCGGATGGCCCGGAACTGCGCCGCGCCAACGATGCCGACCGCGACCAGAGCTATTTCCTGTTCACGACCACCCGCGAACAGCTGGCACAGCTGTGGTTCCCCCTCGGTCATATGCCGAAGGCGCGCGTCCGCGAACTGGCACTTGAGCTCAATCTGCCGGTCGCGGCCAAGCCCGACAGCCAGGACATTTGCTTTGTACCGTCAGGGCGCTATGCCGACGTCATTGCGCGCCTGCGCCCGGACGCCGTTGAAGGCGGCGAAATCGTCCATATCGACGGTCGCGTGCTCGGGCGACATGACGGCATCATCAATTTCACCGTTGGCCAGCGGCGCGGCCTGAAGATCCCAGGACCGGACATGCTGTTCGTCGTGCGCCTGGATGCGGGCCAAAAACGCGTCATTGTTGGCCCACGCGAAGCTTTACGCACCTCCGCTCTGACGCTGCGGGCGGTGAACTGGCTCGGCGCACCGGAGTTAGCCCAGCCCGATGCCGCCCCGATTGAACTTTATGTGCGCCTGCGCTCGTCACAGGCACCGCAGGCAGCCCAGCTGATTTGGCTCGCTGACAGTGGGGCGCGCGTCACACTACATAGCGGCGAACATGGCATTGCTGCCGGTCAGGCTTGTGTATTCTACAGCGATGAAGGTGCGGAAGCCCGCGTTCTCGGCGGCGGTTTTATCGCGCGGGCGCATTTAGCGTCTGATAACCCGACCAATTTGAATGCGGTGGACACTTTGTCAGCTAGCGCGGGACATAGATCTGCCGCATCAGAAATGCTGATGAGCGACGTTCAACGCTACCTGAGCTAATGCGATCTCACTACCATCGTTAGAACTAGAGTCTGCGGAGTAACCGACTAATGCTGCAGCCCGGCCAACCATCGAACCCACGACGCTCCAACCTCGCCCGCACGGATTTAGGCCGTAAAGCCATCTATTTCGGCAAACGCGCCTTGGCGGGTGCCAAGCGTTGGGATGAGAAGCGCGAAAGCGAAAAGCGGGCGCGCAAGTCTCTTGATAGTGAGAAGCGCGCCGTTGGCTCCATGGACGACAGTGATGTCATCTCTGCCTACCGCCGCTGGGCCCCAGTCTATGACCATACGTTCGGAGTTGTCGCTGCCGAGGGCCGCAAACACGCCGTCGAAATCCTCAACCGTAGCAGCGGTAAAATCCTCGAAGTCGGCGTCGGCACTGGCCTATCGCTACCAACCTACAAGCCCAGCCTCGATATCGTCGGCATCGATTTGTCACCGGAGATGCTGATAAAGGCCCGCGAACGGGTATTCGAGAAGCAGCTGAAGAACATCGCTGGCCTGCATGTGATGGACGCCAGCCAGCTGACATTCGCGGACAACTCGTTCGACACTGTCGTCGCCATGTATGTGATGACGGTGGTGCCAGACCCAGAAAAGGTCATGCGCGAACTCGCCCGCGTCTGCAAACCGGGCGGCCAGGTGCTGTTGGTCAACCACTTCAGCCAGGACGACGGCATGCGCGGCTGGATTGAGCGCCGCATGGCTCCGTTCGGTGACAAACTCGGCTGGCGGCCACTGTTTGAGACCTCACGCGTCACCGTCTGCGACAACCTCAAAGTTATGGAAACCCAGGCCCTGCGCCCCTTCGGCCTGTTCACGATGATGCGCTTCGTCAAAACCAGCGCAGAGGCGCGGGTCGCGGCCTAAACTGGGGGTTATCAATTGACCTAACGAAACCGCTCCTGGCTTGCCCGGAGCGGTTTTTGCTTACGGCGAAGGAGCCGTAACCGTCGGTTTAACGCGCGTCAGTAGCGTGGCGACGATGAAGCCCAGGCAGCACATCACCAGGGCCGAGATCAGCACGGTCAGCTTTGGACCGAGGCTGTGAAACCCCAGCCGGTACAGCACCGGGCCAGTGGCGTGGCCCATGAAGAACGAGAACGCGTGCAGCGATACGGCCGCGCCACGCTCATTCGGTGCCAGTTCGGTCGCCTGGGTTTGCAGCGAATTATGGATCATGTAGAAGCCGAGACCGATCAGCACAAAACTCGCCATCTGCGGCTTCCAGTCAGCATTCAGCGCGTATCCGGCAAACCCGCAAGCGGCGACAACGCCACCAGCGCGGATCATGTTCATCTGCCCGTGCAAGTGCTTGAGCAGTAATTTGACCAACAGCCCAAACACCAGACCGCCGATGCCGAGCCCCGCCAGCACAAACCCGCCCTCCTTGATGCTGCCCCGGCCAGTCGCCTCCAGCAACACGGCCAGATACGGCAGTAACCCGAAGATGCAGAGCCCCTCCACAAACACCGCACCGTAGCAAATAATGGCGCGGGGATTGGCGAACACCGTGCGGTAGCTGGTGCGCATGCTGGTCACGCTGATTTTGCGGCGTTCCGCGTTGGGTCGCGGCACTAGCTGCCAATGCAGCAGCAGGAACGCCGCCATCGCGATGATGCCACCCAGCACCATGACGCCCCGCCAACC
>JAYSVA010000334.1:0-3264 GCA_043718785.1 Hyphomicrobiaceae bacterium | reverse complement strand
CCATGATCGGTTTGTCCTGTCGGTTGCACCCGATAAGACAAGAATCAGTGTTCGCAGCGGTTGCCCATGAGTCACTTTAGCCGATGCAATCCACTAGTGCGCTATTTGTGTGCCCAATCACGCGAGATCGATGGCCGTAGCGTGCCGATGTTCGCCGGTATCTGGGCAATCTTCGGACATGGTAACGTCGCCGGTTTGGGTGAGGCGCTGTATGACGTCCGTGACCGAATGCCGACGTATCGGGCGCACAATGAGCAGGCGATGGCGCATGCGGCGATTGCCTTCGCCAAGGCATCTCGGCGACAGCGGATGATGGCCTGCACAACGTCGATTGGGCCGGGTGCGACCAACATGGTGACAGCGGCGGCGGTGGCGCACGTGAACCGCTTGCCGGTGCTGCTGCTGCCGGGCGACGTGTTCGCCAACCGGCACCCTGATCCCGTGTTGCAGCAGATCGAAGACTTCGGCGATGGCACGGTGTCCGCCAACGATTGCTTCCGGCCGGTATCGCGCTACTTCGACCGGATCACACGGCCGGAGCAATTGTTGGCAGCCTTGCCGCGCGCCATGCAGGTGCTGACCGATCCGGCTGAATGCGGGCCGGTGACGCTGGCCTTGTGCCAGGATGTGCAAGCTGAGGCGTATGCGTTTCCGGCGTCGTTCTTTGCGCCAAAGGTGTGGGCCAGTCGTCGCCAGCGCGCCGATCTTGGCGAGCTTGAGCAGGCCATTGCATTGCTCAAGGGGGCCCAAAGACCGCTGATTATTGCAGGTGGCGGTGTGCACTATGCCGATGCAGCGGCAGGGCTGTCCGCGTTTGCAACGAAGCATGGCATACCGGTCGCTGAAACGCAGGCCGGAAAGTCGACGTTGGCGGACAAGCACGCCATGAGTGTCGGCGGCATCGGCGTGACCGGCACGGACGTGGCCAACAGGCTCGCCGCAGAAGCTGACGTTGTCCTGGCGGTTGGGACACGTCTGCAGGACTTTACCACCGGCTCCCGCACCCTGTTCGAGAACCCTAATGTCCGGCTGATCGGTCTGAATGTGCACCCGTTCGACGCCCACAAACATGGCGGTCTGCCGCTGGTGGCCGATGCGCGCGTGGGTCTTGAGGACCTGGGTGTAGGTCTCCTAGGTTGGAGCGCACCCAAAGCCTGGAGTGAGGCGATTGGGCCCGCCAAGCTGGCGTGGTTGGCCAAAGCTGCCGCCGCACTTAGGCCATCCGACGCGGCCTTGCCAACCGATGCGCAGGTGATTGGTGCGGTTCACCGCACATGCGCTGCGTCCGCGATCATCGTCGGTGCTGCTGGAGGATTGCCGGGCGAACTGCACAAGCTGTGGCAGGTGAAACAGCCCGGCACGTACCACATGGAGTACGGCTACAGCTGTATGGGCTACGAGATCGCCGGTGGGCTTGGTGTTAAAATGGCCAAGCCGGATACCGACGTGATCGTCATGCTGGGTGACGGCAGCTATCTGATGATGAATTCCGAGATCGCAACGTCAGTGGCGATGGGGGTGAAGCTGATCATTGTGCTGCTGGACAACCGCGGCTTTGGCTGTATCAACCGCTTGCAGCAGGCGACCGGCAACGCGCCGTTCAATAATCTGCTCAGTGACACGGTGCCCCGGATCGACTTCGTCAAGCATGCCGAAAGCCTGGGTGCCATTGCGATTAAAGCCGTATCGCTCGCGGCACTTGAGCAGGCACTGGCAAGCGCCCGAGCGAACGACCGCACCACAGTCATCGTCATCGATACGGACCCTGTAAGCGCGACGGCGGATGGTGGCCACTGGTGGGATGTCGCGGTGCCGGAGACCAGCGAACGCCCAGCCGTCCAGGCCGCGCATACGGCCTACGTCAAAGCCAAGACCCAACAGCAAACGGGATAACTGACATGGCCATAAAAATTGGTGCCAACCCGATTGGCTGGTCGAATGACGATCTGCGCTCGCTGGGTGGTGCGACTCTGCTTGAGACGTGCCTTGCGGAGGCTAAGCAGGCCGGTTTCGTCGGCATGGAACTTGGCCATAAATTTCCACGCGAACCTGTCGCCCTAAAACGCGTGCTTGACCAGCACGGCTTGGAACTTGTGTCAGGATGGTACTCGATGGCACTGCTAGAGCGTGACATCGATGCTGAGTGGGCGGCGATCCAGGATCACAAGAACCTGCTGAAGGCGCTGGGTTCGCGCGTGCTGATCGTCGCCGAAACGTCGAACGCTATTCATGGCTACCGTGCTATTCCTCTATCGCGCCGTCCAAGACTTACGGAACAGCAGTGGCCGGTGTTCACCGAGCGACTGGGTCTTCTCGCCGCCCGGCTAGGCGATGAGGGTATGCAGGTCGTCTATCACCACCACATGGGCACAGTCATCGAGACTGGCGACGAGGTGCATCGCATGATGCAGATGACGCCTGCGCCGATGCACTTGCTGCTGGACACCGGTCACCTGACCTTCGCCGGTGCTGATCCCGCCGAATTCGCCCGCGCCTATCGCCATCGCATCAGCCATGTGCACGCCAAAGATGTGCGGGCGGCGGTGCTGGCCGATGTGAAGGCCAAGGACAAAAGCTTCCTCGATGCTGTGGTTGATGGCGTGTACACTGTGCCGGGTGACGGTATAGTCGATTACGCCGCTGTGTTTGCCGAACTTCCCGGCTATGACGGTTGGGTCGTGGTCGAAGCCGAGCAGGATCCGGCTAAAGCCCATCCACTGACCTATGCCAAACTCGGCCACACCAATCTCGTCCGCTATCTGCGCGACGCCAAACTCACATAACGGGCGCACCATGACCGACGCTGAAATCGAGCTGCGCTATCTCGTGGCCCTAGGGCTGGCGCAGGAAGCCGGCTGGCTGGCGTTGACCTACGTCAACAATCGCGAGCGCATGGGCACGCGGATGAAAGGCACCCAGGACTTTCTCACCGAAGCTGACGGCGCCGTCGAAGCGATGCTGCGGGCGCGGCTCGCCCGGTTGTTCCCGGACGATGGCTTCTTCGGCGAAGAGGGTGGCGGCGAAGGGGCTGAAAATCTCTGGATTGTGGACCCCATTGACGGCACCGCCAACTTTGCACGCGGCGACCGGCAGTGGTGCATCTCCATTGGCTTCGCGCATAAATTGAAGCCCGTGATTGGTGTCATTCACGCGCCAATGCTCGATGAGACGTTCGCTGCGCGAAAGGGTGCGGGCGCGACGCTGAACGGGCGGTCGATCAAGGTTGCGGACACCCCCTCACTGAAGTCGGCTTCGGTCGAGATT
>JAYSVA010000333.1:0-7201 GCA_043718785.1 Hyphomicrobiaceae bacterium | reverse complement strand
CGATGTGCCTCCATTCTGCCGCCGTGCTCGCGGCCGTCAAGACCAAGCCTGCGGCGGCCGCAAGCGGGCGGCCGGTCTTGACCGCCGCTGCGCGCGTCTGCTGTGGCGATGGCAGGTCGGGGCGAAGGGATGGTCTTCAGATCGAACAAAGGGATGGACCCGAAGCAGGAAAGTACTGCGGCGCGGTCACGTTACCCACTCGAAACGGCGAGGAGGCTTGCGGAACCGCCCGCCTCTGTTTGCATTAGCCAATGCCGCTCGTTGATCTTGGCGCGCCTAAGCGCCACAAAAGTTGGTAGATTTTTGAGAAATATCGTACCTTCCCTCACATCGCTCAGTTTATAATCGATGAATTCATCGATTGGAATTGTCCGGAATAAATATCGGTCAAAATGAACTCCATCGGCAAACTTGAGCGCAATCGGGTGGAATTCATGGGTTCCCGGTTCGTGGTCCTCAATCGCTTCTTTCCATTGCGTTGAAACGCAATCAAACGTATCCGACCAACCATTGAGGCTGCATAAATTGGGCCCATAGACCTCTAGCCTCTCCAGGTGCGATACGTTCTTTGGCGATTTCCGATTAAATGCTTGGACCGGCGACAGGTGACCAATGTCAAGTCGGATTGTATCAATTCCAGCTTTGCATTCCGGGTTCCACTCTCCTTGTCTCCAACTGGGGTGTTTTGCTCTCACTCGCTCTTCGTATCGCTGCTTCAATCGCTCCGTCCTTGCTGGATCATCATCAAACATCATAGCGTGTGACATAATCTGATTTATCTCCCGTTCATCACGGAGCAGATAGTATTCATGCTTCAGAGCATGCCTCGAAGCCGAGGTGACGATTTCTGGTGCTGGGTCACTCATGGTGTCGGTGCTCCCACGGACGGGGTCATGAGCACTCGGTAAACGGCGGTTGCATCCGCACCGATATGGGTCCGCCCAACCTCAATCTGTCCCACCGGGTTCTCATCAGTCCCAATCGTCTCCCCACCAGCAAATTGCACTTTGCGGTCCAGCACGTACCAGCCCACCATGCGCACAACCGGGCCGATTTCTCCGGGTTCTTTCGGGTAGGGGCCGCACTCGACTTCGCGGCCGATGAAAACGTGCATACCGTTGGTGCGGGCGATGATTTCTTTGGTTTCTTCGAATTTCGGGCCGGGGAAGAACTCCGTCGTCACCCACAGGTCGAATGGGGTGCCGTTCTCAGTGCTCTCCTTGGCCTCGGAGATAAAGAATGCAGGCGCGGTCACATGTTCCCCTGTAGACCAATACACGCCAGATGCTCCCAGCAGCTCCAACAGCGCCGCTGTCACGCAGGTCACGCGGATGGCGTTCGTCCTGAAATAACGCGGATCGTTGGTCGGCGACAACGCACTGACGATGACGTGTGCGCGCGACGCGTCGAATGCCGCTTGCGCCTCGGGCCATGACCAATTCATGCCGATGGCGCGGGCCAGCGTTTCCTTCTGGATCGGGAAGTGGATCGGCAGCACCGCCACCATCATGTCCCCGATGGGGATCAGGAACGTGTCGTTGCCCTCCGGCTGCTCCGGCGGCGTGCCGACGCTCTTGGCAAGCCAGGGGAACATGGTTTTGACACGCTCCGCGACCGCCGCAGGACTGATCCGCGTCGATTCCTTCAGCGCCACCATCGCGATAATGCGTTCTTCGACATCCATGATTTCGTTCTCCTTCAGGCAGACATTGGGCGCGGATCAAAGCATTTTTGCCTTAATTTTCAACCCTACCCAAATCTACCCCAGCCAGCGTACGCGGGGATAACTTTCAGGCGGATTTCGCGCTTGCCCCAATTGCTACCCCGCCCCCGGCGAGTTTCCGCAGCATGTCGGCATCGACTTGGCGGGCGGCGACGGGGTGGACGTTGAGTTCGCCTGTCTTGACGAGGCGGGAGAAGCTGGCCAGCACCATCGAGGCGAGTTTCGGGGTCGGCGCGATGACGTCGAGCAGCCAGGCGTGGTCGCCGCCGTCTTTGCTGCCAGACGTCCAGTCCTCGGGCTTCAGCTTGACCGGGAAGACGCGGGCCTTGACCTGCGCGCGGATGCGGGCGTCGACCTCGGTCGAAACACTGGCCCAGATGGCGATGCCAGCGACGTTGTCAAGCGCGCCGATTTCCAGCGAGCTAGCGGTAGATGGGGCGGCCTCATCGTCCTTCTTGTGCGTGGCGACGATCAGCCGGTCGCGGATCAGCGGCTCCACCACAATCGCCTTCAGATCAATGAGGCTCAGATACTGGTAACGCGGCAGCGCTGCCATGGCCAATACCACCTGGCCGAGCGTGCTGTGAATGCGCCCCCGCATCTCCGCGATCTGCGCCCGGATCTTCGGGTCAGCCAGCGCTTCCAGTGCGTTTTTCGGTGCTGGTTTGGCAGCAATGGCGGGCGCGTCTGCCGCTGTCTGCTTTGCCCCGTTTGTGGTTGGCTTAGCTTTGCCCGCAGTCGCCTGCAGGTCCTTCGATTTTACTGTCACTCGTCTTACCAACCTACTCTTCAACTACTTGTGAACTCAACGTTACCGATGCACGCCCTGCCATCGAGCGTCAAGCGATTATTCGTGCACTAACCACAACGAAAACCTCGCATTGACAGGCGCTTCGCTTGATCCGATACCGAAGCACCTCAACCCGTACAACCAACCGATGGACGCCGTGACAAAATCGACGACAAATCCAACCGAAACGCCGGTTCCCGTGTCCGCTGCGGACCCTGAAATCCAGAAAAAGATCTTTGCCGTACGCGCTCAAGTGCGCGAAAGCTTCGGCAGCATCGTCATGGCGATGATGGCGCTGCCGCGCTACCGCGACCAGACACTCGGTGACCTGCGCCACCTCGTGCTCGATCCGCTGATGCGTGACCGGCTCGTCACCGCCCATGACGGCGAAGGCGAGCGGGTGGCCGGCGGCGAGGTGGCGGGCATCGCGCTGTGGGCGAGCGTGTCGGAAGAGGTTGACGCCTCGATCCGTCGGCAGATCCGCGAGGGCGTGTTCCCGATCCGGCTCAAGGCTGACGACTGGAATTCCGGCCCGGTCAACTGGCTGCTCGATGTGGTCGCCGCCGATAAGACCGCAACCGCCCGCGTCATCGCCAACTTCCGCCAGGTGGTGAAGGACGGCGGCCTGCGCCTGCACCCGCTGATCGCGCGGCTCGTCGACGAAGAGACACTGAAGAAGCTGGGCGTCGAGAAGCCCGGCGCAGCTTAACGTCGGACCGCGACTCAAGGCGTCGCCAGTGGCGTGGCGGCGCAGTGAGCGGCAATGAAATCCGCGTGCGGCGCCATGCCTTCCACAACCCGGCCCGCGTGGCGGTAGGTCTGCTCCATCCTCGCCGAACAACTCATGGACCTGGCGCGGCATGCGCCCGTTGGTCTTGAACAGGTCGGTCCGCTGGCGGAGTTTGTCGGGTAGTATCATCTCGCGGCAGTGACGCCAGAACGCGCCATCACGCTGGTTGACGTGATAGTGCAGGATGATGAAGTCGCGCACCTCCTCGAATTCCGCGCCGGTCTGGGCGTTGAAGGCGTCGATGTCGGCTTGGTCAAAATCTGCCGTCGGATAGAAGTGCATCAGCCGCGACAGGCTGGACTGGATCAGATGGATGCTGGTCGACTCTAGCGGCTCCAGAAAGCCGCTCGCGAGCCCGAGCGCTAAGCAGTTCTTCTTCCACACTTGCCGACGCTTGCCAGTCTTGAAGCGCAAGCTACGTGGCTCGGCTAGCGGCTTTCCATCAAGGTTCGCAAGCAGCGCGCGCTGCGCTTCCTCGTCGGTGGTGTGGGCGCTGCAATAGACATAACCATTGCCGATGCGGTGCTGCAGCGGGATGCGCCATTGCCACCCGGCCTCGCGCGCCGTAGAGCGGGTAAAGGGCGTTAGGACGCTTGCTGACGAACAGGGTACGGCCAGCGCCCGATCGCATGGCAGCCAGTGCGACCAATCCTCGTAACCGCTCGCTAGCGCCTGCTCGATCAGCAGCCCACGGAAACCCGAGCAATCGATAAAGAAATCACCAGCGACCACCTCGCCGCTGGCCAGCTTCACCGACTCGATAAACCCGTTCGCACCGTTCAACGCGACATCGACAACTTTGCCTTCGGTGCGCCTGACGCCGCGGTGTTCCGCATAGCCACGCAGGAACCGCGCATAGAGGCTGGCATCGAAATGAAAAGCGTAGCCATAGTTGTTGGGCTGACCATCGACCCGGGGCGGCACACGTCCGAACCGGTTGCTCGCCGCCGCAAGCGTATTCGGTGCGAGGTCGGCGAGATCGCGTCACCCGCCCTCCCCGTGGTAACGCAGCCAGAAGTGGTGAAACGGAATGATCCCGAGCTGCCGACCAACCCCGCCGAAGCCGTGAAAGTACAGCTCGCCGGGCTTCGTCCAGCCGACGAACTCGATGCCAAGCTTGAACGTCGCCTGCGTCGCCCGGACAAACTCGTCTTCATCAATCCCGAGCGTCTGGTTGAGCAGTTTGATCTGCGGGATCGTCGCTTCACCAACGCCGACGGTGCCGATTTCCTCGGACTCGATCAGCCGGATATCGGTACCCTTGCCCAGGAACTTGGCAAGCGTCGCGGCGGCCATCCATCCAGCCGTTCCGCCGCCGACTATGACCACCCGGAGCGCCGCTTCGCTGTTTCCCGTTGGCGCTGGCCCCGTCATCACGCTGATACCTTTAAGAACTCTGCTGCCATCGCAGCAATTTTACGATGCTTGCTGCAAAAGTTGGTGCAGGGAGTTTTGGATGCCACGGCAGTCAGATGTGGCAATGGCAATGTGATCGGCTGGCGGTTGTCGCGGAAGCGGGTGCTGCACGTCGGCGATCGAAAAGTGCGCGGCAACCTGGACAGCGCCAGAACACCAAAGCCGAAATCTCACCAAGCCCGGAGTGGCTGATGCAAGGGCCCGAGGGGCTGTCACGGCGACATGATGCAATGAGGCAGCTGCTTTTCGCAGCAGACTTAGTAGACTTAGCGGCTACCGGGTTGCTTGTGGTCATTTTTGGTTTTTGCGGGGTGCCAGAGTGATTTATTGGACGAGGTCATGCGAAGTGGAAATAATCCGTAAGGCCGTCCTCCACGCCAAGCCCATTGTCGAAAGCAAAGCGCCAGCCATCCGCACGGGTCCAGTTTACGCCAGCTTCACCTGGCACTTCCGTGCCTTCGCCCGCGACGTGGCCTAGTGCCGCTCCCTCGTCCGAGTCTTGGAGCAGATTGTCCGCTCCATAATTATCGGCGAACTCGATAGTGTCGAATTTTGACGTGACGCGCGGCTCAAACGTGTGAATTAGCGCCTGCACCAAATCAGCGATGACGTTGTGGACCTTCTGGTCCGGCCCTTTGGTCTCGGTGAAGTGAAGCGGCTGAGTACCCCCCTTTTGCGTAGGTCGTGGCTCATAAATGCAGATTAGAGTTTGGCCGGTTGACGCAGGGCTGACCGCCTCGGTGACAATGGGCGAGGTATTCTGAGTGGTAACCATCGGATCGGCGACGCTGGTGATGATGTCGGTTGTTCCGGGGGGAACATACGGCTGACCGTCGACGAAAACGTCTGTGCCCATATCGCGTTGGGGAGGCACAACTTTTGTCGACGTCGCCGGACCGAGGATGGTTACGACAACATCGGTCGTTCCGGGCGGTACGTATGGCTGACCATCGACGAGGATGTCGGTGCCCGTGTCGCTTTGGGGAGGCGCAATTTTTGTCGGCGTCGCCGGATCGGCGATGGTTACGACAAAGTCGGTCGTTCCGGGCGGGACGTACGGCTGACCGTCGACAAAAATGTCGGTGCCCATGTCGCGGTGGGGCGGCACGACTTTTGTCGGTGTCACCGCATCGGCGATGGTTACGACAATGTCTAGCGTTCCGGGCGGGACGTATGGCTGACCGTCGACGAGGATGTCGGTGCCCGTGTCGCGATTGGGAGTTACAACTTTTGTCGACGTCGGGGGATCGACGATCCTGGTGATGATGTCTGCGCTATAGTCACTGGGGCGTGTAGGCGGGACTTTTAGCGCCGTCCAGGGCGTCATAAGGGTGTGACGCACGTGCCAGGACACATCAGCAATGCTGTGGTGTTCTGGTCGTTCGACTTCGTCACGCTCGGCCTCAGGCGCAGGGTTCCGTACGGGGCGCGCCCAGGACTTCAACTCATGCATGCGGTGTTTTGAATGTTTCATTTTTGCATCATTCGTTTAGATGATAGTTTGTAACAATCAATCGACTTTGTCGTGGTTAACGTTCGCGCAAACTGCGTTGCATCTGGTCTGCTAGCGGTTTGATTAGATAGTTGGCTAGTGTCCGCTCGCCAGTGATGATGTAGGCTTCTGCGGGCATGCCGGGGATCAGGCGCAGCCCCTTCAGCTTAGCCATCTCTGTCTCGCTGAAGTGGATGGCGGCGGTGTAATACATCTGACCGGTTTGCTGCTCCTTGGTCATATCACCAGCCACCCGTAGCAGGCGGCCCGTTACCTCCGGTGTGGTGCTCTGATTGAATGCCGAGAACCGGACGCGCGTGGTCTGGCCACTGCGGACTTGGTCGATGTCTTGCAGGTTAATCCGGACATCAACGATCAGCCGGTCGGCCTCCGGCACGATCAGCATCAACGGCTCGGTCTGGTTGATTACGCCGCCGACGGTATGGACGTTGAGTTGGTGTACGGTGCCGCTGATCGGCGCACGGATGTCGATGCGCTTCAGTTGATCCTCAGCGCTGACGCGGCGTTCGGTCAGTTCGCCAATCTTACCCTCGGTCTCGCGCAGGTCCTTGGCCACTTCGGAGGCCTGGTCCTTGTCGATTTGCAGGATTTGCAGCTCGGTCTCGGAAATCTTGCCAAGTGCCTGCGAATTCCGCGCGATGATCTCACCAACCGCGCCTTCGCTGCGGGCGATCTCCCGCTCCAGCGCTGTCATGCGGGGCTTCTGTACCAGACCCTGTTTATATAATGGGATCAGAACTTTGTATTCGTCACGCGCTACCCGCAGCTGCACCTCGGTGGCGCGGCGCTGCTCCTCCAGCCCCTTGATTTCCTGGCGCGACTGGCCAACTCGCTCGGTCAACTGCGCCTTCTGGCCATTTTTCGTAACCAGCCGTGTCTGCAGCATCTGCCGTTCGCTGGCGATCACAGTGGCGGTCTCAGCGTCTGCCGTGGCGCGCACGGAGATGTCGGCAGGCACAATTAGTACGG
>JAYSVA010000332.1:0-7215 GCA_043718785.1 Hyphomicrobiaceae bacterium | reverse complement strand
CAATCGTGATCTGGATTTCGTCTGATATCAGCGGGATGGCGCGTTTGAGGCCGAAGTCGCTGCGGTTGATGGCGGTGGTGGCGGAGAAGCCGGAGACCCACTTGCCCTGATAGGCCGGGTTGATCGACGACAGCGGGTATTCGCCGGTGAAGTTCCAGGTGACGTCGAGGGTGACGGGCTTGGTGATGCCGGCGATGGTCAGGTTGCCGCTGAGCTTGCCGGTGCGTTCCCCGGTGGCGGTCACGCCGCTGCTCTTGAAGGTGATTTGCGGGTGAGCGGTGGCGCGGAAGAAGTCCGGCGACTTCAGGTGGTCGTCGAGTTCACGCACGCCGGTGGCGATGCTTGATGTGCGGATGCTGACCTCGATGCTGCCCTTTTCCGGTTCGGTCGGCGTGAACTCCAGCGTGCCGTCCATATCCAGGAAGCGCCCGGATTTGCGCGACAGCCCGAGATGATCCCAGCTGAAGCGGATTTCGGTGTGGGCTTTGTCGAATGCCCAGGTGTCGGCACGGGCTGCGCCGCCAGTAATCACGCCTGCCCCGAACGTAAGGGCGATCAAAACCGCCAGGTTAAATATAGGCCGATGAAACATCATTCGTCTCCTGACAATTGCAAACGAAAAAGCGGAGATCAGTGGTGATCCCCGCCTCGGTCTCATACACCGTCGAGCGAAACCGGCTCGATTTTCGTACGTCACGAAAATCGAACTTGCCGTGCGAGGTGGGGGTGACTTCGTGCGGCTGGGGCTGGGGGCCGAAGTCACCCCCACCTCACGACAGCATCGCTGCGCGACGCCATCGTTGTCCTCCCCCCTCAAGGGGGAGGAGGCGAAAGATCCGAAAAGGGTCTCGGTTGGGCTCGATAATGTCATCAGCTTTTCGGGGCAGGCAGGACAAGGCGCGGGTTCTTGCGGGATACGTCGAAAGTCGATTGTCCCGTTGGGCCGATCAGATTGACCTTGAGGGCTTCGGCACCCTTAAACGCTTTAAAGTAGGCAAACTCAATCGCTTTGACTTCGGCGACGTTGGTGCAAGTCAGCGTATATTCAGCCGTCACCTCAGTGTGACCGTCTTTTTTGTCTGTGGCCTCAGCCGCGAACTTGACCTCGCCTTTCTGCAGGCTGCAGCCCGCCGCCTTCGGCAGTTCAAACAGCGCCAGCGGATCGGCGAGCTTGGCCTTGGCCGCCTCCACCTTGGCCTTGTCGGCGGCAGTTTTGGCGACGTGCTCGAAGCCGACAATGTCATCAGCTGGCACTTCCAGCGCCAAACTGACGGTCGTCCCCTCAATCGCCACATCCAGCCGACCGGTGCCGTGCTGATGCGCGTCGGCCTTACGTGATTTATGCGTGTGCGAGTGTGTCTGGGCCGACGCGGCTCCGACAACGCTTACGGTACAGACAAAGGCGATGAACAGGCGCATGTGAAGCTCCATAGCGACATGTGATGTTATACTATAACATTTGCCCGCGATTGCCGCAACATTATGGCCACTTCACCACTGGTGGCATTGAGGAGAGGATACTGGCGACATTCCCGCCGGTTTTAAGGCCGAAGATGGTGCCACGGTCATACAGCAGGTTGAATTCGACGTAGCGCCCCCGCCGGATCAGCTGTTCGTCACGCTCGGCCTCGGACCACTTGTGCTTGTAGTTGGCGCGCACCAGCTTCGGATAGACGCCCAGGAACGCGCGGCCAACGTCACGGGTAAAGGCCAATGCGGCATCAAACCCGCCCTGCTCTGGCGTTGGCGTCAGGTAGTCGTAGAAGATGCCGCCGGTGCCACGCATTTCCTTGCGGTGCGGCAGATAGAAATACTCCTCGCACCATTGCTTGTAGCGGTCATAATCCGCGATTTTGTGGGCGCTGCACGGGGCTTTCATCGCCGCGTGAAACGCCTGGGTGTCTTTGTCGTCTTGCGTGCGGCGGGCATCGAGCACCGGCGTCAGATCAGCGCCGCCGCCAAGCCACCACTTCGTCGTCACGACCATGCGGGTGTTCATATGCACAGCGGGCACATGCGGGTTCTGCGGATGCGCAATCAGCGAGATGCCGGACGCCCAGAACCGCGGGTCTTCCTCCGCCCCCGGGATTTGCTTGCGGAATTCGGGTGCAAACGTGCCATGCACGGTGGACGTGTGCACCCCGACCTTCTCGAACACCCGGCCCGACATCATGCTCATGACGCCGCCGCCGCCTTTTTCGCCGCTATGATCGGTGCGCTCCCACGGCGTGCGGACAAATTTTCCCGGCGCGCGGTCGCTGAGGGGGGCCTTATCGGGCAGGTCGGTCTCGATCTTCTCCAGCGCCAGCACAATATCGGTCCGCAGCACTTCAAACCAGGCACGCGCTGCCGCTTTGTTGTTGTCGAGATCAGCCGCGAGTTCGGGAGATGAACTAGGTTCAGTCGAAGGCGCTTGCATTCTGATCCCCGTTGGCAGACTTTAAGGACATCCCAGGCGACTACGGGGGCTACCACCCCGGCCATCAACCCACGCCATATAGTTGGCGCGTTGAGCAGATAATTCAAGCCGAACCATCGAAGCTGAACCGTCTGCGGTTCCGGCCTATCATTGACGGATGGTTTCCTCAACAAGACCAGCCATAACCGCGACCCAAAAGATTCTTTCGAAAAGTTATCCCCGGCTGTTTGGCCCCGGTTATTCTGGGAGTCCTAGAACGCCATGACGACCAACCGGATACACCAATTCCATGCTATCGCGCATTTACAACTGGTTTGAGACCCGCATAGACCCGTTCGACCGGCCCGCCAACCGGCCGATTCCGAACACGCTGCCACAGTTCTATTGGCACTTCGTCCGGCCGGTCTGGCCCGTGTTTCTGGTGCTGCTGATTGTTGGCTTTGTCGGCTCGATGATCGAGGTCGGCCTGATGGCGTTCGTCGGCCGCCTCGTCGACATGATGCGCGCCACGCCGGACCCCAAAACGTTCCTAGCCGACCACGCTTGGCTGCTCGCTGGCATGGCGTTCGTGGCGTTGATCCTGCGCCCGGTTGTATCAACGCTGCATGACCTAGTGAAAAACCAGATGATCACGGCGGCGTTCACCACGCGCATCCGCTGGCAGACGCACGGCCACGTGTTGCGCCAATCGCTGAGCTTCTTTCAGAACGATTTTGCCGGCCGTGTCGCCAACAAGATCATGCAGAATGCCCCCGCCATCCGCGAGAGCGTGGTGCAGATGATCGACGCGCTGTGGTACGCGATTGTGCACTTTCTCGGCGCGTTTGTGCTGTTCGCGGCGGCGGACTGGCGGCTGACCATCCCGCTGCTGCTGTGGCTGGGTGCCTACGCCTGGATCCTGTACGTGTTCGTGCCGCGCATCCAGGCGCTATCGACCGCCTCGGCCGAAGCCCGCTCGATGCTGGTCGGGCGGATCGTTGACAGCTACACCAACATCTCCACGGTGAAGTTGTTCGCCCACACCGACCGCGAGGACGCCTACGCCAAGTCAGCGCTGGTCGAGCAGATGGGCCAGTGGAACGCGTCGAACCGCAACCTGACGACGATGGAGCTAATCATTTTCGCCCTCAACGGCGTGCTGATGACCGCCGCCACCGGGCTGGCCATCTGGCTGTGGAGCCGGGGTGCCGTCAGCGTCGGCGATATCGCCGTGGTTACAGGGCTGACGCTGCGCCTGATCGCGATGTCCGGCTGGATCTTCTGGGTCGTGGCCGGCGTGTTTGAGAACATCGGCACTGTGCAGGAGGGCATGGAAACGATCTCCCGCCCGCACGAGGTGGTGGACGTGCCCGGAGCCAAGCCATTGGTGGTCAACAAGGGCGAAATCCGGCTGGATGCGGCGAGTTTCCGCTACGGTCGGGCGCAAAATGCCGACAAGACGGCGGAGCAGAACGCCCGCGATAGCGTCATCGACAACCTCAGCTTCACGATCAAACCCGGCGAAAAGGTCGGCTTGGTCGGGCGCTCCGGCGCCGGCAAGTCGACGCTGGTCAACCTGCTGCTGCGGTTCTACGACCTCGAAGGCGGGCGCATCCTGATCGATGGCCAGGATATCGCCAAGGTCACCCAGGACAGCCTACGGGCGCAGATCGGCATGGTGACACAGGATACGTCGCTGCTGCACCGCTCGGTGCTGGATAACATTCTGTACGGTCGCCCCGATGCGGGCGAGGCGGGTGCCAGGGCCGCCGCCCAACGTGCTCAAGCCGACGGGTTTATTCCGGGCCTCGAAGATCAGAAAGGCCGCAAGAGCTATGCCGCCCAGGTTGGCGAGCGCGGGGTAAAACTGTCCGGCGGCCAACGCCAGCGCATCGCCATTGCCCGGGTGCTGCTGAAGGACGCGCCAATCCTGATCCTGGACGAGGCCACCAGCGCCCTCGACAGCGAGGTGGAGGCTGCCATCCAGGAGCAGTTCCAAAACCTGATGGCGGGCAAGACCGTGATCGCCATTGCCCACCGGTTATCCACAATCGCGGCGATGGACCGGCTGATCATCATGGACGACGGCCGGATCATCGAAGAAGGCCGCCACGACGAGCTGTTGCGGCGCGGCGGACTATATGCCGACCTGTGGGCCCGCCAGTCCGGCGGCTTCCTCGCCAAAGATGAGGCCACCGCTGCGGCGCATAAGAATCAGGCGGCAGCGGAGTGAGGTGATACCTGCGATTCAATACGTCCGATTTTTGTTGCGAAAAGGTTGTGCGGCACGGCTATCGGCTCTGAAGGGGGCTGGGGACCCAACGAGCCTTTCCGGCGACCCTTTGCCACTAGCAACACCCCTTCCTCCCGCTTTCCCGGAATTCGTTTCGAGCGCAGCTCGATCCGAATATCCGGGATCTTCACGTCTGAATGTTTGGCGCGAAAGGAAAAGCAACCGAATTGGCACGGTGCTCTTACATCTCCTCGACCGCCAGCACGCCTGGGGCGGCTGATAGCAGCCCTTTCAGGCTCGGCGAGATGTCGAACTTCATCTTCGGAAACCACAGGTCTACTTCGGTGCCGCCGGACGCCAAGTCGGCCAGCCGCAGCACGAACCGCACCTCGGATTTGCCGCCTGGCTTCAACTGATCACGCAACTCGATGAGCCGCTCCGGCTTATCGGCGATAGCGCGGGGATCGAGCACGAACTTCAGCGATTGCTGAATGTTGGCTGCAGCTTTGTCGAGCGCTTCGAGCCCCTGCACGCGCAGCTTGACCGTATCGCCGTCGCGCTCAGCCTCGACGTTGATCAACACCACTTGGCCAGGGGTCAGCAATGATCCGCAGGCATCCAGCGTGTCGGAGAAGATCACAGCCTCGAACTGCCGGGTCTGATCCGAGAACAGCGCGAACGCGAACTTATTGCCCTTGGCCGAGCGCCGCTCGCGTGCCGACACGACGATACCGCCGAGACGGCCATGCATCTGCCCGCGCTCCGTCAGCGCCTCGAACTCGGAATAACTTTTGACGCCCAATGTCGCCAGCACCGCCTCGTATTCATCGAGCGGATGGCCGGACAGGAAGAACCCGACGGCGGCAAATTCGTGGTCGAGCTTTTCTGATGGCGTCCAGTTTTTTACAGGGCGCAGATCAATCGGCGGATCGCCAGCCCCACCGCCGCCAAACAAGTCAGACGTCCCCGATTCCGCGTCCGAGGTGGTGCGCTGCGCCAGCGACATGATCTGATCGACGTTGCCGTGCACGCGGGCACGATTGGCGTCGAACGCATCAAACGCACCGCCAGCTGCCAGAGTTTCAAGCCCGCGCTTGTTGAGTGCCTTGGCATTCATCCGGCGGGCGAAGTCGCCGAGATCCTTGTACGGCCCGTTCGTCGTGCGCTCGTCGACCAGCGTCTGGACCGCGCTCTCGCCGATGTTTTTGCACGCCGACAGCGAATAGCGGATCGCCCCAGGCTTACCGCCGGGCAGGTTGATCGCCGGACCTTTCCCACCCTCGAAGTCGACGCCGAAATCCACGAACGAGGCGTTGACGCAGGGCGGGCGCACCTCAATGCCTTCGCGCCGGGCTTCGGATGCGAACATCGCGAGCTTGTCGGTGTTGGCCATGTCCAGCGACATCGAGGCGGCCAGGAACTCCTCGCGGAAGTTCGCCTTCAGATAGGCCGTATGATAGCTGATCAACGCATAGGCGGCAGCGTGGCTCTTGTTGAAGCCGTAGCCCGCGAACTTATCAACGAGTTCGAAGATGTAGGTGGCGTCCTTGGCGGACACCTTCTTGGCCGCTGCACCTTCGATGAACTTGGCCTTCTGGCGGGCCATTTCGTCTTTGTCTTTCTTACCCATGGCGCGGCGCAACAAGTCGGCCTGGCCCAGCGTATATCCGCCCATCACCTGGGCGATCTGAATGACCTGCTCCTGGTAGATGATAACGCCGTAGGTTTCCTTGAGAATGCCTTCCAGCATCGGATGGAGGTAGTCGGGTTCCTCCTCCTTGTGCTTACGGGCGATGTAGGTGGGTATGTTGTCCATCGGGCCCGGACGGTACAGCGACACCATGGCGATGATATCTTCGAACATGTCGGGCTTGAGCTTCTTCAAGCTCTCGCGCATGCCCGTACTTTCGAGCTGGAACACGCCCACCGTATCAGCCTTGGCCAGCAGATCGTAGGCGGGTTTGTCATCCAGCGGCAACCCCGGCAGATCGACGTCCACGCCGCGCCCGCGCTTGATCAACGCGACGCACTTCTGCAGAACCGTCAGCGTCTTCAGGCCGAGGAAGTCGAATTTCACGAGGCCCGCGGTTTCGACCAGCTTCATGTTGAACTGCGTCACCGCAAAGTTCGATTTGGGGTCGCGGTATAGCGGCACCAACTGATCAAGCGGCCGGTCGCCGATCACCAGACCGGCTGCATGGGTGGACGCGTGGCGATACAGCCCCTCGAGTTTTTGGGCGATTTCCAGCAGCTTGGCGACGGCCGGATCGTTGTCGCGCTCCTCCTGCAGCTTTGGCTCAATCTCGATGGCCTCAGGCAACGTTGTCGGGTTGGCCGGATTGTTCGGCACCAGGTTGCACAGGCGCGATACCTGCCCGAACGGCATCTGCAGCACACGGCCAACGTCGCGCAGCACCGCGCGGGCCTGCAACTTACCGTGGGTGATGATCTGCGCCACCCGGTCAGCACCGTACTTATTCTGCACGTACAGGATCGTCTCTTCACGACGGTCCTGACAGAAATCGATATCGAAGTCGGGCATCGACACGCGCTCGGGGTTCAAGAACCGTTCGAACAGCAGCCC
>JAYSVA010000331.1:0-3281 GCA_043718785.1 Hyphomicrobiaceae bacterium | reverse complement strand
CGGCGACGGACTGGGCGTCGAGGTCGCTGGCAATGATGCTGGCGTGCGGCAAGACGCGAGCCAGGGCGATGGCGAGCACACCGGAACCGCAGCCGAGGTCGAGGATCGACTCGAAGGTTTGGCGGCGGGTCAATTCGTCGATGGCGAGCAGGCAGCCGTAAGTGGTCTGGTGGTGGGCGGTGCCGAACGCTTCACCGGCGTCGATCAGGATCGAGTTCGGGCCTTGCGGCACATTGGCGATGTCGTGCGAGCCGTGGACGGTGAAGCGGCCAGCGGTGACCGGCGGCAGGGCTGCTTGCGAGATCTCGACCCAGTTCTCGTCCGGCACATCGACGGCTTGCAGCGCCGGGGCGGGCATGTCGAGCATCGCGCCGACTTGGGCCGAGAGTTCGGCTGGGTCCGGCATATCCTCGTAGTAGGCATCAACGCGCCACAACGAGCCGACGATGGAGAACGAGCCATCGGCGGAGTTGGCTTTCGGCGCTTCCTGCGGTTCTTCGAAGATCGTCAGGGCATCGGGGCCGGGCTCGATCAGGTCGGAGAGGGCCGAGGCAATACGACGGGCTTCGTCGCGGTCCGCAACGGTAATGGTGATTTTCTGTTGCAGCATCGTCGTCCGTCGTTGTCGTTAGGGCAGCTAGAGCGGGTCAGCCGCCCCGCCCCGCTTCCTTACCTGCAACCAGCTCAACGCCCAAGTCCTCTTTGTCGGCAGTCAACGTGTTGAGGAAACCATCCCACATCCCATCAATGTGGTAGCCTGCGGCGGCAGGTGACAAGGTTCGCAATGTGCCATCAGCTTCTTCGGTGACGATGCCGTCAGCGATGAGGCGGCTCAAGGCGTCCTGAAGATCAAAATCGACGTCGATCTCAAATGTCGCTTTGAGGTAGCGCTCAATTGCCCTGTCGACGTGCTCAAGATCAAGGCGGTTGACCTTGGTTTTGGCGAGCACGCTGTACAGCAGCATCTCTTCCTTGACGTCTTCTTCAGCGGCACGGTCGGCCAGCTTGATCATGACGCCGCGGTTGTCGGCGAGAGCGTGGAAGTACAGGTTTTGCGCCATCACCACCATGTACTTCTGGCGTTGGTTCATGAACGCGACGCCTTGGCGAACCGCGACGCCGCCGAGGCCCGCCACGGCACCGGCTGCCGCCAAAGGATTGGTGGCGGCCAGCGCGATCTTGCCCGCTGCGCCGAACGCGCCCATGCCCAATCCGGCGCTAGAGGTGAGGCCGAGCTTCAACTTATCGAACAGACGGAACTTCACGGCTGTGTTTGGGAAAATCATCTCGATGTCCGAACGCGGCATGTTCTTGAACATCTTCATGTAGATGAGGTCGGTGCTAACGCCCTCTGGCAGCGATTTGCGCATCTTCGTCACCATGCGACGCGCTTCCTTTTTGCTGACCTTTTCCGAGGCCATCACCTCGGCGACGCGCACGTCGTAAGGTTTGATCTTGAACAGCATGAACAAGCGGCGGTAGATCGGCACTTCAAACTCCACCTTGCGGTAGAATTTCTTCGGCACGCGCCGCTCTTCCTTTTTGGTTGAAGCGCCGCGATAGTAGATCATCAGCTCCTCGAAGGCGCTGAGGTCAACGTGCAGGTCGAGGCCGTAAAAACTCTCTCGGGTGAGAATCATCGCCACCTGTTTTGGATCGATCTGCACGTAGTTGGCGTGCTTCAACAGGTGCGCCATATGCGCGGTGATGCGGGACTTCATCGCTGTCAGTTCGTCTTGCGTATGGCTGCGCGTATCTAGCAAATCGGTGTCTGGGCTGAACTCCTCGTAGTCCTCGTCGATAGTGCGCAGGCCGTTGCTGTAGCTCTGTCGACGCCAGTGATCGAGATACTGGAAGAACTTTTTGGCGTCGGTGTGATTGCCTTCCGGCCAGGCACCGGCAGCGGTGAGGCGGCGCATCAGTGCGGATTTGGTCAGCGGGATAAAGGTTTCCCGGACGCGCAGTTCATCAGCGGGGAAGATGTCCGGCCCAGCTGGGTTTTCGCTTGCAGCGGTGGTTGGCATATCCATCATTCCCTCCCGTCGACGTTGCGACGTTTCCCGACATCTTAGCGGCTGCATAGTAGAGTTTCAGGGCGTTTTGTGGGCCGAAACAACCTGTTCGTACAACCTGGAGCCAATTGACCGCTCACAATAGGGTGGTGTGTGATCAGTTGTCGAGGGCGACGTAAGGCAAAGGCGGCACTTGCGCGGCGGTACGGCTCATGGGAGGTCAGCCCGCACGATTTGACTTGAGGAACGCCCGCCGATGCTGACCCTGCTTTGGATTCCCGTCACCATCTGTGCGGCGGCAGCGCAGACCATGCGCAACGCGATGCAGCGGCATCTGACGGCGGCGCTGGGCACGGTTGGTGCAACGCAGGTACGGTTTCTGTACGGGTTGCCGTTTGCGGTGCTGTTTCTGCTGGTCGTGCTGGCGGCGACCGGTGAACCTTTGCCAGTGACGACGGCGAAATCCTGGGCTTTCACCGTGCTGGGGGCACTGACCCAGATCTTGGCAACGGGCCTGATGCTGGCTGTGATGAAGCAGAGCGCCTTTGCGGTGACGACCGCGTACACCAAAACAGAGCCGGTGCAGGTGGCGCTGTTTGGGCTGGCCGTGTTGGGCGATCCACTGACTTGGGCGGGTGGCCTAGGTTGCCTGATCGCAACGGCTGGTGTGGCGCTGATGTCCTGGAAGCCGGGCGCGATGGTGAAGCCTGGCCAGACCAGATGGGATCTGTTGCGGCCGGCGGCGCTGGGTATTCTGGCCGGTGCGGCGTTTGCTGTTGCCGCCGTCAGCTATCGCGGCGGGATCTTAGCGCTGGGTGATGGCTCGTTCCTGATGCGGGCGACGTTCACCCTGGTTGCCGGTTTGGTGATCCAGTGCCTAGTACTAATTGCCTGGATGCTGGTGTTCGACCGGCCAGCATTTCTGAATAGTTTAAAGGCGTGGCGGCAGTCGTTGTTCGCGGGTTTTATGGGCGCGTTCGCCTCGCAGTGCTGGTTTATTGGCTTCGCACTGACTACGGCGGCAAACGTCCGCACACTCGGCTTAATCGAGGTGCTGTTCGCACAGGGCATTGCTGCATTCGTAATGCGCCAATCGACGAGCCGTCGGGAGTTAGCCGGGATGGCGCTAGTTGTGGTGGGCGTCGGCTGGCTGTTGTGGAGCCTCAGAGGTTAAGCGCCAATTGAGCCTGCCCCTACCGCTCCATGCGGCCGAAAATTTCCGTCGCCACCGATTTGGTGACGGTCGGGGCCTTCGGCTGCCGAGCCTCG
>JAYSVA010000034.1:0-4668 GCA_043718785.1 Hyphomicrobiaceae bacterium | reverse complement strand
TGTTCCCTGACCGCGAGCACTTCGGCCGCATCTTCTACAACCAAGCGCGGATGTCGGCGGACCGCATTCCGCAGATCGCCGTCGTCATGGGCAGTTGCACGGCGGGCGGCGCGTATGTGCCGTCGATGTCAGACGAAAGCGTCATCGTCCGCAAACAGGGCACGATCTTCCTCGGTGGCCCACCACTGGTCAAAGCCGCGACTGGCGAGACAGTATCAGCCGAAGATCTCGGTGGCGCGGACGTGCACACCCGGCTGTCCGGCGTTGCCGATCACTTGGCACTAAACGACCACCACGCGCTGGAGATCGCCCGCTCCATCGTTGGCAATTTGAACACGGTGAAGCGGCCCGACATGGCCCTGCGTGAACCGCGCGCGCCCCACTATGACATCGCCGAACTCGATGGCGTCATCCCGGCGTCACTAATGACCCAGTATGACGCCCGCGAAGTCATCGCCCGCCTCGTCGACGCCTCCGAGTTCGACGAATTCAAGGCGCTCTACGCCACCACTATCGTCACGGGCTTCGCGCATATCGAGGGCATGCCGGTCGGCATCCTCGCCAACAACGGCATCCTCTATTCAGAGACGGCACAGAAAGCCGCGCACTTCATCGAGTTGTGTGGGCAACGAAAGATCCCGCTGCTGTTCCTGCAGAACATCACCGGCTTCATGGTCGGGCGCGAGGCAGAAGCCGGCGGCATCGCCCGCAACGGCGCGAAGATGGTGACCGCCGTCGCCACCGCCCGCGTGCCGAAAATCACCGTCATTATCGGCGGTAGCTATGGTGCGGGCAACTACGCCATGTGCGGCCGCGCCTACGGTCCGCGCTTCCTGTTCACGTGGCCGAACGCCCGCATCTCCGTGATGGGCGGCCCGCAAGCCGCCAGCGTGCTCGCCACGGTGCGGCGCGACAACATCGAGGCCGACGGCAAAACTTGGAGCGCCGACGAAGAAGCCGCGTTCAAGCAGCCGATCCTCGAGCAGTTCGAACGCGAGGGCCACCCCTACTTCGCCACGTCCCGGCTATGGGACGACGGCATCATCACACCATCAGAGACCCGCCGCGTCATCGGCTTGTCGCTGTCCGCCTGCCTCAACGCCCCCATCGAAGACCCAAAATTCGGCGTGTTCCGGATGTGAATGCTGCACAAGAGATTTATTGGCGGCCGACGGCCCAACAAAAGCCCGCACTCGCCATTAACCCTGCCCGAAAATTCCGTGGCCAAAGTTATCCCCGCCCCTTTGGGCCGTGAGATACTGCCTGTGTTCCGCTCATTTTAGGGTGCGTTCCGGGTCGTTCTGGAATGAGGGGAGCGGAACCGAGGTGTGCGGATACCTTCTCACGACGGTGAGCAGCCCGCAGGCTGAGAGAGCACTTGGGACCGGCGAGAAGTCGGTTTGCCAGCTGGGGCTGAGGTTGCACGCAAGTGTCCACTCAGTTCCTGGACGGCAGCAAGAGTTGCGTGACGGCAAGAATGTACTCGATACACAAGGCTGTGTAGCGAGGTGGCCGACACCGTTACCAATACCAAGTGGGAATGCCCCAGCGGTGTCCGCTGCCTCGCCCCTTGCCCTGGACCCCGGCGCTCGCCTCGAGCGGCCGGTTGTAGGGCGTGCAAGTGCCGGACTGCCCTGCAATGGGCGGACTTGCGCAAACGCCGCTGCACTGTCTATTGAATCTGACCATTCTGGTGCATCAGAACACTTGTCAGCCATTCCGGAGTTTCGCCCTATGACCAAAGTCACCCCATCCAAAGCCGTCATCGCTGAATTGGCCCCAACGGGCGTTCTGCGCACCGGCATCAACCTCAGCAATTTTTTGCTGGTGACGGGGGCCACAGCCGCAGGCGATCCGGTCGGCGTTGCCCCTGATATGGCGCTGGAAATCGCCAACCGGCTGGGCGTGCCGGTCAAATACTTCAGCTTCAAAACCCCCGCTGAACTGGCCGACAAAGCCTTGAGCAACGTGTGGGATATCGGCCTGATCGGCGCCGAACCGCAGCGCGCCGAAATGATTGCGTTCAGCCCGGCGTACGTCGAGATTGAATCAACCTACCTCGTGCCCGCTGGCTCGCCGCTCAAATCAATCGCCGATGTCGATAAGCCCGGCATCCGCATCGCCGTGACCGGCAAAACCGCCTACGGCCTGTGGCTCGACAACAACATCAAACATGCCTCGTTGCATCGCTCGGCGAGCTTTGACACCGCCTTCGCCGAGTTCGTCGACAGCAAGATGGACGCCCTCGCGGGATTGCGCCCTGGGCTGATCAAAGATCTGGCCAAACTGCCGGGTTCGCGCCTGATCGATGGCCGGTTCTCGGCCGTTCAACAGGCCATCGGCACGCAAAAGAAGAATACGGCCGGCGCGGCGTTCCTGCGCGAGTTTGCCGAAGAAGCGAAACGTACAGGTTTCGTGCAATCGCTCATCGACAAGCACAAAGTGGTCGGCCTGACTGTTGCCCCGCCGGCTTAAGGCGCGTTCAGCTATAAACTGTTTTGTCCTAACCGGCGTGATGGAGCGCGACTCTTGAGTTACAGCAGCAACTTAATAACAGGACTTTAGACGTCAACGGGGCGGCAGCCTTGATGCCGCCCCGATCTCGACAGACAGAGTTATCACGCGTGTACCGACCAGAGTCAGTTGCCGCTTCTAACTCGTGTTGCCTCAATGACAGATACCAAGTCGCCACAATCCGCGCCGTCAACAACCGCACCTTCAACCAAAAGCTGCAGCATGGCCAGGGATCTGCTTATTCGCGGCCTCATCGGTCTGACGGTGCTGACAGTCATGGTGGCGAGCAGCGCGTGGCTGCTCCACGCAACCTCTGATCCTGGCAATGCCTTTGCCGCCGACCCGGACGCAGCGGAACGACGGAGCCTCGTTAGCGGTATCAAAACGTGGTCATTTGAGAACGCATTGGCTGATCCGGTCGCCAACCGCAGCGGCTTCGGCGATCTTGTCGTCATCGATCATAATTCCATCTTGCATGAGCGGCGCAGCGGTGAACGCAAGGCCATAACAGCGTTGCAAAGCAAGCCGAACGGCGAGCGTCGTCTGGTTTTAGGCTACCTTTCGATGACTGAGGCCGAGCAACGGCGTTCATATTGGCACTCAGAATGGCAAGCGACAGCGATCGATAAGCGTCCGAATTGGCTACTGGAAGAAAACCCGCAACGTCGGGGCAATTGGCGCGTGAACATCGCCAACAGCGGCTGGCACTCAGCCCTTTACGGCACCGAAGATAGTTTGATTGATCGCCTACTCGCAGCTGGCTTTGACGGCGTCTATCTCGACCCCGGCAGCTTGCTCGACACTGCTTGGCTGAGCCAACCAGTGGCCGACCGCAGCGAAGCTGAATGGCAGTTGTCTGAGTTGGTCGCGCGCATTGCCACCTATGCCCGCTTGCAGCACCCGCGCTTCATCGTCATGCTCGATGACGCCGAAAGCCTGATTGACCGCACACCGGTGGTCTCTGCCATCGATATCGCCGTGAAGCACGACCTGCTGTTCGGGCGCAACGCCACCGGTCGCGCCAATCGCCAAGACGACATTGATGCGACGATCAAAGGCCTGAACCGCGTCGCCCGAGCCAAACGCCCTGTGTTCGTCGTCGAACATCTGGCTGATCCAGCCCTCAGCATGACAGCCCGCCAACGCATCGGCGAGCTCGGCTATGTCGCGGCCATCTCGACCGTCGCCAAGGACACGGTCAACATCGCCTTACCCGCTGAAGCACAATAGCCGCAGCGCTGAGGTCCTTAGCGCCAGCTAGGACTGGACATCCAGATGCCAGAACGACAAACTTGGCTGTAAATCAGGTCAAGTTTTAAAAGGCGCGCACGACATGCCCGAAAAATCCGTCATCAATAAACGCCGCCTCGGCACGTCAGGTTTGCGCGTCTCAGAGATCTGCTTGGGCACGATGAACTTCGGCGGCCCGACCGACGAGACCGAGGCGAACCGCATCGTTGCCGATGCCGCCGCCAACGGCGTCAACTACATCGATACCGCCGACGGCTACACCGACGGCCGCTCTGAGGAGATCACCGGGCGTGCCATTCGCGCCAACCGCCACCACTGGATCCTCGCCACCAAGGTCGCCAACACGCTCAAAGACGCGCAAGGCCAACCGCTCGGCGGCGGCTTGTCGCGTCGCTGGGTGATGACCGCGGTCGATGGCAGCCTGAAGCGGCTAGGGCTCGATCATATCGACATCTACTACACCCACAAAACCGATCCGCTGACGCCGTGGTCGGATATCGTCCGCACATTTGGCGACCTGATCCGCTCCGGCAAAATCCGCTATTGGGGCATTTCCAACGTGCGCGCCTGGCACATCGCTGAGATTGCCCATCAGTGCCGCATCCAGAACGTCGCCGCCCCGATCACGCTGCAACCGTACTACAACCTGTTCAACCGCCAGCCCGAAGTTGAGCTGTTGCCGGCCGCCCGCGAATATGGCCTTGGCGTCACCTCCTATAGCCCGGTTGCACGTGGCGTGCTCTCCGGCAAATACCTGCCCGGCAGCAACGCCGACCCCGACTCTCGCGCTGGCCGTGGCGACAAGCGAATGCTTGAGACCGAATGGCAGCCGGAAAACCTGCGCTTAGCGCAACTGATCGGCGAGCACGTTGCTGCGCGCGGTGGCTCACTCGTGCACTTCGC
>JAYSVA010000330.1:0-3284 GCA_043718785.1 Hyphomicrobiaceae bacterium | reverse complement strand
GCTCAGTGGACGGTGCGCTGTGGTTTACTGTTCAGGAAGCTGTCATCATCGCCAAGAAGCCGGTCTAGCCTGCGCACATCATGCCTTGCCAGCGGACGTAATCTACTCCAACTTCAGCGGAATAGTTCGGCAATATCGAGGTGAGCCTATGCGCTATGAAGCGCCTGTTACGGCGGAAGCCGCATCCAAGCTACTATTGGCGGCGGGCACTAAGGCCCGTGTGCTGGCGGGCGGCACGGATCTGCTGGTGCAGGTCAAAACTGAGATGGTCGATCCTGAGCTGGTGATCGACCTCAAGCGCATACCCGAGCTGCGCGCAATCAAGGTCGATGCCGCCGGTTTTCATATCGGCGCGGCAGTGACAGGGGCGGAGCTGAAAGAGCACCCGAGCCTGAAGCAGGCGTGGCCTGGCGTCGTCGAAGCCGCGAACCTGATCGGCTCAACGCAGATCCAGGGCCGCGCCTCGCTCGGTGGCAACCTGTGCAATGCCTCGCCTGCTGCTGATAGCGTACCGGCGCTGATTGCGGCGGGCGCGACCGTCAGCATTCACGGCCCCAAAGGCACCCGGATGTTACCGGTTGAGGATGTGGTGCTGGCCCCACGCAAGACGGCGCTACAACCCGGCGAATTCGTCGGCACGTTCCATTTGGCGGCCCCTGCTAAAGGGAGGGGTGACGCTTACCTGCGGTTCATTCCGCGTACCGAAATGGACATCGCTGTCGTCGGCTGCGGCATCGCACTGAACGTTGACAGCAGCGGCGTCATCACCTCTGCCCGTGTCGGCCTCGGTGCCGTTGCGCCGCGCCCGCTGCTGGTGCAGGCGGCTGGCAGTGCCCTGATCGGCAGCAAGCTGGAAGCCGCCGCCCTCGACAAAATGATCGCCGCCGTCCGCGCGGCCTGCGCGCCGATTGACGACAAGCGCGGCACCATCGTCTTCCGCACCGAAGTGGCTGGCGTCATTGCCCGCCGTACCGCTGAAATCGCCTACGCTCGCGCTACAGGCAAAGCTGGAGCTAAAGCCCATGGCTAAAAACCACCTGTCGTTCACCGTCAACGGTGAATCGGTCGAAGTGCTGGCCGAAACCTGCGCCACCTTGCTCGACGTGTTACGCGACGAACTCGAACTGACCGGCACCAAGGAAGGCTGCGGCACCGGCGATTGCGGCGCGTGCTCCGTCACCGTCGATGGTCGCCTCGTCTGCGCCTGCCTAATGCTCGGTATCGAGGCCAATGGTTGCCAGATCGGCACCATCGAAGGCTTGGCTGCAACCACGAAGAACGGCGAAGCCTTGCACCCGCTGCAGCAAAAATTCCTTGAGCATGCCGCCCTGCAGTGCGGCATCTGCACGCCCGGCTTCCTGGTCGCCGCCAAAGCCCTGCTCGACCAGAACGCCAACCCCACCGAAACCGAAGTCCGCTACTGGCTCGCCGGTAACCTCTGCCGCTGCACCGGCTACGACAAGATCGTCCGCGCCGTGATGGACGCGGCGGCTGAGATGCGGGCGGGGTAGGTGGTTGGGGTTGCGCCCGCTCGTCATCCGACCGTTTTCCGTACAAGACCGTCCGGAGACGGCGTGCCGAGTTCAGGCGAACTTTTGACCTATGAGCAACATAACATTTTGCAACCTATTCGGGGTCTACTCGTCTCCCCATTGGATCATAAGCGATCCACTCAATTCCATTGCTCAGCATTTTTAACTCGTCGCCCTTTGATTTCAATTTCCACTGAAGTTGTCGACCGGACCAATGTATGGTTCCGATTAAATCAATCCGCGTTGCCGAGTCCAGACAGTTAACGCCGTAGCTGAAGTCCTTTGCCTCGACCACCTCAAGATACTCCACGCTCACAAATCGCAATGTCCTGTCGGCAGCCTCCTTCGACAGCACAATGTTGTCGGCGTTGCCGCGCATCTGAATCGTCGGGTAGATGATACCGTCGAGTAATCCATTATTGCCGAGAAGTTTTCTTCCTATTGCAACGGTAAGCTTGTATTTGACTTTATTGGCTTCGTTGATGCGCTCCGAAAACTTACTTGCGATGTAGTTATGCACAAGCGCATTTAGATCGCTCATCTCTCTCGTTTCGGCGACGAATGAGTAGATATGATCAATGGGCCTCGCCGACCCATCAAACGCTTGAGACTCTGAAGAAAAACCGACATGATTCAAAGTGATTGGTGCCCCAGTTTTCCATTGCGAAAGGGCAACTAGATCACCTGACTTGACGTTAAGCTCAAAGAATGGAGTATTTCGTGTGGTGGACGCATAGAACAATGACTCTCCTACATCATTAGCGCGTCCACGCTGCTTGATGAGATGGTCCGGGGGATAAGATATATCAGATAGTCGAGATGGCTTGGCGCAGATGCGCGCTCGATACAAATAAGTATCTTCATTGAAGACCGGGGCACGAACTGTGTAGCCTTTGAACAGCGGCGTGAGTAACTGTTCAGCATCTTTGACTGTGACGTGGTTCAAATCGCACGCCTCAAGCTGGCGAATTGCTTTTTGCACTTCACGAGGATCTAGTTTTAGTTTTGACATTTTGATCTCGCATATTTGGCCCCACACGCGCGATCAAGGTATGGTTGTTCTTCGACGCAACAATGACCAAGATGCCCGAAAGTTGTGGACACTGCCGCATAATGTCCGTAGCTGGCGTCATTGACGCCACCATAACCAACTCGGGCTTTGCTCGAAACTGGGCCAATTACGGACTGGTGATCGGCTGCACACGCAGCAGCGGCGCGACGCGGGCGATCACCAGTCCGGCAGTGGGTGCGGCGTTGACCCCGGCGGTGATCTGGCCTTTGGTGGCGTCGGAGGCCTGCGGTTCCTGGATGGTGATCAGCACGATGTAGCGCGGTTTTGACATCGGGAATGCCGCCAGGAATGAGGCCAGCACCGCCTTCTTCTGGTAGCCGCCGACGCCTGGTATTTCCGCCGTGCCGGTCTTGCCGCCAACCTCGTAGCCGGGCACGTCCGCCTGCCGCCCAGTGCCGGAGGGCGATGTGACGTTGCGGCGCATCAGGTGGTTCAGGGCGTCGCTGGTCTCCTGTTTCAGCACCCGGTCACCCGGCATGCTGGCCCGCGCCACAGTGGTGGTCAATGTGCTGGCCAGCACCGTCGGCGTCACGCGCCAGCCGCCATTGACCAGGGCAGCTGCGGCGGCGGCGAACTGCAATGGCGGCATCGCCATGCCGTGGCCAAACGAGATCGTTGCGGTCTCGATGGCACCCCAGCGGGATGGCAGCTTCGGTGGGGTGAAACTGGCCGCCTCGGTC
>JAYSVA010000329.1:0-3291 GCA_043718785.1 Hyphomicrobiaceae bacterium | reverse complement strand
AAATACTGAACGATGACCTTGCCGAGCTTGTTGATCGCCCGCTTCTGATCCTCGCGGTACATCGGTGCGCCCGCATAGATGACGTGGCGCAGCGATGAGTGGTCGAACTTATCGGCTGCGGGATGCTCGACCAGCAGCTTCAGGATCGTTGGCACCGTGAACATATTGGTGATGCGGTGCGTCTCAATCAACCGGTAGGCTTCCTCGATATCGAAGCGGTCGGTTGGCAGCAGGATGGTGGGTGCACCCCGGGCGATGATGTTCAGTTGGTGCACCCCCGCGCCATGGCTGAGCGGTGCCACCACCAGCGATGCATCGGCGGACGTCGCGCCCGGCAACAGGTCGGTGAGATGGTTGGTGATGACAAACGCCATCTGGCCGTGGGTCAGCACCGCAGCTTTTGAGCGTCCCGTGGTGCCGGAGGTGAAAAAGAACCAGCAGGGATCATCGTAATCGACGGGCGTGTTGGCAATGCTCGCACCCGCATGCTTGGCGATGACATCGCTGACCTGCGCCTCTCCGAACTCAGCTGCACCAAAACGCCAGGTAAATTCGACGTTCGGAGCTTGGGCTTTGACGATGGCGGCGTGGTCGGCGAACCCACCCTGGCAGAGGAACGCTTTCGCTCCCGATGATTGCGCGAGATAGATCACCTCGTCCGGCATCAGCCGAAAATTCGTGGGCACCCACACAGCCCCGAGCCGGAACGCCGCGAACATCGAGAACAGCAGCTCCTCGCTGTTCTTTGAGTGCACGAGAATGCGGTCACCTTTGGTGATGCCGCGTGCCGCCAAACCCGCTGCCAAGGCGGAGACCGCGCCGTCGATCTCCGTCCAGCTCCAAGCCTGATCGCGCCAGATTATGCCGGGCTGATCGGGAAAGCGCCGCGCATTCTGCGTCAGCAGATGGGCAAGGTTCATCACCCGACGCGAACACGGCGCAACGCCACCCTTGGGTGCGGTTTGAGGCTGGGATAATTCGCTCGGCATGGCTGGCACTCCGTTGTCTCACCAACAGCCTAGCTCAGGTTGTGCTCATGAAAAAGGGTCCGCACGCTTCTCAGCCTGCGAACCCCCTAACGATCTGCAACACTAAACCTTACGGGATCAGCACGACCGAACCCGTGGTCTTGCGGGCTTCGAGATCGGTGTGGGCCTTAGCGGCATCTTTCAACGCATAGGTGTGGTTGACGTTGATCTTGACGATGCCCTTCTTGACGACATCGAACAGGTCGTTGGCGGTCTCAACCAGATCAGCGCGCGACGCGACGTAGGCCATCAACGATGGCCGCGTCATGTACAGCGAGCCCTTGGCTGCCAGCACGCCGCAGTCAAACGGCGGGATCGAACCAGAGGCGTTGCCGAAGGTGACGAACAAGCCAAGTGGCTTCAGGCAGTCCAGCGATTTTGGGAACGTGTCTTTGCCAACGCTGTCGTACACGACATCGCACATCTTCCCACCGGTGATTTCTTTGACGCGGGCGACGAAGTCTTCCTTGGCGTAGTTGATCGTGTGGGTTGCACCTGCGGCCTTGGCGAGTGCGCACTTCTCCTCAGACGATGCCGTGCCGATGATGGTGGCGCCCAGGCTTTTCGCCCACTGCATCGCGATCAGGCCAACACCGCCAGCAGCGGCATGCCACAACAGGGTGGTGTCCGGGCCGACTTTGTAGGTTTTGCGCAGCAGATAGCGCACCGTCATGCCCTGCAGCATCATGCCTGCAGCGGTCTTGTCATCGACGCCTTCCGGGATTTTCACGGCGCGATCAGCGGGCATCAGGCGCTCAGTGGCGTAGGAACCGATCGGCTGGGCGTAAGCAACGCGGTCGCCGACCTTCAGGTCAGTAACGCCAGCGCCAATGGCCGAAACAACGCCCGCGCCTTCCATGCCCGGGGTGAACGGGAAGCTCGGCTGTGCGTATAACCCGGTGCGGTGATAGGTGTCGATGTAGTTGACGCCAATGGCGGTGTGTTTGAGCTTGATCTGGCCGGCAGCCGGAGCACCGATTTCAATCTCCTCCAACACCATCACTTCGGGGCCACCGTATTTATGCGCGCGAATGGCGTGTGCCATGGGGATCTCTCCTGGAATTTAAACGGTTTTTTCGTACGACATTGATAGTCGATTTGGGCTAGTCGCTTGGGCGCAGTTGGTTCCGGGCTTTGCCTGCGTTTCGGACAGTTCAGCGAATCCGTGTAGTGGTCCGTTGCCACATCGTCGCCACGAGCCGGTTCTATGGCGTCATTCGACTAATCACAAGAGCCCGGTTTTGGCGCAAGCCTGCGGGTGCGGGGGCACAGATATGCACGAGATCATCAACTGGCGCAGCGATGACACAGCCGACGTTCGCATGCGCGGTCACGCCGGGTGGACGGTTGCAGCCCTCTGTCTCGTCGCCGTCAGCCTCAGTGGCTGTTCGGGCGCGGATGTGTCCACCGAAGTGATCTCCCGGCCGGGCCTCGGCTGCATCGACGATAGCCCCCGGTGCATTGCTGAGCGTCAGGGCGTGCTCAAGGTTTTTATGGCCGACAAGAACAAAGCCTTCGTGCGCGAACAGGCCACACCAACCGCCTATGCGTCGGGTGTGCGGTTGTGGGCGATGAAGAGCCGCAAACGTGAACTAACGTGCGAGGAACTCAACCACGGCCGCCGTGAAGCTGATGCGGCAGCGCCAACGTTGCGTGGTCCCGGAGGTCAGGGAATGACCCCGGCGCAGATCTCGCGTGGCATCATGCTGGCGCAGGAAGTTTCGAAGGAACTCGGCACTGAGCATGGCAAGCGTTGCCGGGGCTAGGACGTTAGCGGCCTAGATCGGGGATAGCACCCAGGCATGCGGATAGTCCGCATAGTCCGACGTGGTCACGCCGTTGCGGGTGGTGCCCAAGTAGCTTTTCAGGGCCGGGACGATCGTGACACGCAGCACCCGCGTTTTGCCGGGCTTGACCAATCCGGCATGTACGGCCGCCGCACCCAACACGCTGTCACGCGTATAGGTGTCGGTGCCCCAGACCTGGCCCTCGCCAACGCCGGTGACACGGAAGTAGAACACCGCGTCGATGACATCGCAGTGGGCGTGCATGGTGGTGGGGGCCTCGCCCGCAATCTGGTTGTCATCGAGCAGTTTGCGCAACTGCCGGGGCGAGAGCTTACCCTTGCGGTCAAAGTAGGTGACGAGTTCGTGTACGACTTTCATGATCAAGTTTCCTTCGGCAACGTGACGACCCGGCCGTAAGGCGGGGCAAACGACGTGGTGGCACCGGGCACAACCCACAGCACCGCGTAGGGCACAGC
>JAYSVA010000328.1:0-7248 GCA_043718785.1 Hyphomicrobiaceae bacterium | reverse complement strand
ATGCCGCGCCGTTAGGACCGCGGAACACGATGGGGCAACCCATTTGTCCGCCGGACATGTACAAGGTCTTGGCGGCGGAGTTGATGATCTGGTCAATCGCCTGCATGGCGAAGTTCCAGGTCATGAACTCGACAATCGGGTTCAGGCCCGCCAGCGCAGCGCCGACGCCGATGCCAGCAAAGCCCTGCTCCGTTATCGGCGTATCGATTACCCGCTTGGCTCCGAACTCTTCCAGCAGGCCCTGGCTGACCTTGTAGGCACCCTGATATTGCGCCACTTCCTCGCCCAGCAGCAGCACGTTGGGGTTGGCGCGCATCTCCTCGGCCATCGCATCGCGCAGCGCCTCGCGCATGGTCTGTGTCACGGTCTCGCCAATGGACCGACTGGCTGTCGGCACGGGTGCGGTTGCGCGGGGAGCCATTGGTGCGCTGACGGGCAGGATGGCCGGTGCCGGGACATAAGCTGGCGGCACATAAGCTGGTGCGACAGCAATCATCGGCGGTGGGGTGTAGACAGGCAGCGGTGCGTACGCTGCAACCGGCATAGGGGATGGCGTGTACACGGCCCCCTCACCGATGATCGTGGCAATCGGCGTGTTGACCTTCACGCCTGACGTGCCAGCCGCCACCAGCAACTCGCCAACCCGGCCTTCATCGACCGCCTCGACTTCCATCGTCGCTTTATCCGTTTCGATTTCGGCGATGACCATGCCGGATTTCACCATATCGCCGGGCTTGATCAGCCACTTGGCGAGGCGGCCCTCCTCCATCGTCGGAGAGAGCGCAGGCATCAGAATTTGCGTCGACATGAAGGGGAGCTCGTGGATGTGCGAGGGCGGGGGCGGGCGTCTCGTCCTAGGTTATTTCCAGAACAGGCGGCTGACTAGCATGAACCATCCGGGCAGGCTGGCCATGAACAGCCAAAACATGAAACGATAGCGCTTGAAGGCGGCGATATGCTGCTTCGCCTGCGGATTTGTGGCGGCGGCCATCCACTCCGGTGTCCAGAAAAACTCCGGCCCGCCGCCCCGTTTGACCGAGAAAATGAACGCCACAACTTTCGCGGCCAGCGGCGGCGCTGATGGCCCCGTGGTCGGCGCGAACGCCTTCGCCTCAGCAAACGCCGCACTGGCCAGCCCGCGATAATAGGTTGCCACCAGCAGCGGTAGCAGCATGATCATTGCGCCGAGGATAAAGCGAGTATTGTCAGTCATGCCGCCACGAACGCATTGGCGGAGCTGTTGAGCACGGATAGCGTGCCACTGGCGATATCGAAATAGGCACCATGCAGCGAGATCTTGCCGCGTCCCTCCAGTGTTTGGATGCACGGGAACGTCCGCAGGTTGGCAAGCGAGGTCTTGATGCCTTCCTTCTCTAGCGCACTGCGCTGGGCTTCACCGGGCTTGAGAGTAGGGTCGGCAAGGATCTTATCGCGCGCACCATCCAGCATCGACATCCAGTTGCGGATGAACTGTGCCTCGGTTTCGCGGTGGGAGTGTTCCAGACAGGCGCGCACGCCGCCGCACGCCGAGTGGCCGAGCACGATGATGTGGCGCACCCGCAGGTTGAGCGCGGCGAACTCCAGCGCCGCACTGACGCCGTGGTAGGTGCCGGTCGTTTCATACGGCGGCACCAGATTGGCGACGTTGCGGACGACAAACAGCTCGCCCGGCATCGCCTGGAAGATCGTTTCCGGATCGACGCGGCTGTCACAGCACGATACCAACATGACTTGCGGACTCTGCCCGTCAACGGCGAGCTGCTCGTAGTGGTCTTGGTTCGGCGCGAAGTTCCGGTGCTTGAAGCGCCGGTACCGATCCGTCAGGTTTTCCGGGAAATAGCTCATCTGTAGCTCCTGTTGCCAATCTCGTGTTCGATATAGGCTCCGGACGCGCTGTTTTAAAGGATTTTTCCTGAATGACATGCCCAATCATCGGGCGTTATGCTCCTGAGCCAACAAATGGGGATCGCAGATGCATATCGTTGCCACAGGCCTGGAGTTTCCAGAGGGCCCAATCGCCATGCCCGATGGCTCGGTGATCCTGGTTGAGATCGCCCGCGAGACCCTATCGCGGGTCAGCAAAGACGGCCACGTCAGCGTCATCGCCAAAATCCCCGGCGGCCCCAATGGCGCGGCAGTCGGGCCGGACGGGCGCATCTTCGTCTGCAACAACGGCGGTTTCAGTTGGATCAAGCACGCGGGCACCCATCGCCCTGTACTGCAGGCCGAAAACTACAGCGGCGGCAGGATCGAGGTCGTGGATGCAACCACCGGCAAGGTCGAGCGGCTCTATGATAGCTGCAACGGCTTGCCGCTAAAAGGCCCGAACGATCTAGTGTTCGACACGTCCGGCGGATTCTGGTTCACCGATCTCGGCAAGCGCCGCGAACGCGAGCTGGACCGCAGTTTCGTCTACTGGGCCAAGGCCGACGGCTCCGAAATCCGCGAAGTCATCGGTCCCATTCTCACAGCCAACGGCCTCGGCCTGTCGCCGGATGGCCGCACGCTCTACGTTGCCGAAACCGAAACCGGCCGCCTGTGGTCATGGGATATCACGGCCCCCGGCGTCGTTCGCAAGCGCCCGTGGCCGTCGCCAGCCGGTGGCACGCTGGTGCATGGCGTCGGCGGCTACATCCGCTTCGATAGCCTCGCCGTCGCCGCCAGCGGCAACATCTGTGTCGCCGCCCTGCACAGCGCCGGCATCTACGAGCTCACCCCCGACGGGGCCCGCGCCACCCTGCATCCGGTGCCAGACCTCAGCGTCACCAACCTCTGCTTCGGCGGCCCGGAACTGCGCACCGCCTACGTGACGTTGTCCCACGAAGGTAAGCTCGGCACCATGGACTGGCACGAACCGGGGCTGCGGTTGAATTATCAGGCGTAATGGTTTCGCAAGTGACGTCCGTAGGTCGGGTAGAGCCCACTTGCGAGACCCGACACCGCTTGCTCCAGCTCAGACGTGTCGGGTCTCGCGAAGACGCCCTACCCGACCTACATCCAGCGGATTATTGCCAAAGAGGACTGGGGGCAGCCCCTCGTTCAGCTGCCGCTCAGTCCCTTAAATCATCACCATACCGCCGTTGACGTGCAGGGTTTGGCCGGTCATGTAGGCGGCTTCGTTGCTGGCGAGATACAGCGCGGCGGCGGCGATATCATCCGGCGTGCCGAATTTCTGGGCGGGGATCTGTTCCTTGATCATCGCCGTCTGCTTTTCGTTCAGCGCTTCCGTCATCGGCGTCGAGATGAAGCCCGGCGCGATGCAGTTGGCGGTGATGCCGCGCGCTGCGACTTCGCGGGCGAGCGACTTGGTCATGCCGATCATGCCGGCCTTCGAGGCGGCATAGTTGCCCTGGCCGGGGTTGCCGATGATGCCCGACACGCTGGAGATATTGATGATCCGGCCGTAGCCGGTCTTCGCCCGCACCATCGCACGTGACGCCGCTCGCATCAGCATGAACGTCGAGGTCAGGTTGACGGCGATGACGTCGTCCCACTGCTCGTCCTTCATCACCATGAACAGGTTGTCTTTGGTCAGGCCAGCGTTGTTGACCAGGATGTCAACCCGGCCCAGCACTTTGGTCGCCGCATCAATAAGGCCCGCCACCTGCTCCTTGTTGGCGAGGTCGCACGGCACCACGAACACCCGCTCCTTCAGCTCCGCCGCCAGCGCCTCAAGCTTATCGACCTGCCGCCCGGAGATCGCCACGACAGCACCCTGGGCATGCAGCTTACGCGCAATCGCCCCGCCAATGCCGCCCGTCGCACCGGTGACCAGAGCGTTCTTACCTGTGAGATCAAACATCGACGTGTCCTTCTGCATGGCGCGCGCGCCCGAGCCTGCCTAGCAGGCCCGATGTTGTTTGCAGGCGTTGTGCGGGACAGTGCCGGGTGACGTCAAGGGTGAGATCGAAGTCACACAGCCTTCGCCGCCGCCAGCGCCTCCGCCGCAGCCCCGGTAATACCGATCTCCGCCAGGATCTCGGCTGTGTGCGCGCCCTTCTCCGGCAGACTGCTCACCACTGCAGCGGGGGTCCGCGACAAGGTCACCGGCTGGGCGATGACGCGGATGTCACCGCGTGTCTGATGGCTGACGGTCTGTGTAATTCCTGAGGCGGCGATGTGCGGGTCGGCGAACACTTCGTCCATCTTGTAGATCGGCCCGGCGGGCACGCTGCTGGCGTTGAACAGGCTGATCCACTCGACCGAGGTCCGCGCCGCCATCAACGGCTCCAGCACTTTTGCCAATTGCGGGCGGTTCTTGAAGCGCAGGCTCATGTTGGCGAAATCCGGGTGGGCGGCCAGCTCTGGCGCGCCAATCGCCTTGCAGAACGCCAGCCACTGGCCCTCTCCAGCGACACCAATGTTGATGTGGCCGTCCGCCGTCGCCAGCACGCCCATCGGCGTCACATACGGGTGGTCGTTGCCGGCTTGCGGCGGCACCGATCTGTCCATCAGATAACGCGCCGCCTGGAAGTCGTTCATCGCGATCTGTGCTTCGAGCAGCGACGTGTGCACCCACTGGCCCCGCCCGGAGCGTTGCCGCTCCTGCAGCGCCACCAGAATGCCAATCGCCGCATACAACCCGGCGCTCGAGTCCGCAGGCGCATTCCCAGCCCGCATTGGTCCCTCGCCGGGGCGTCCGGTGATGCCCATCAGCCCGCTCATGCCCTGGGCGATTTGGTCGAAGCCCGGCAGGTTGGCATACGGCCCGGTCTGGCCGAAACCGGACACGGACGCCAAGATGATGCGCGGATTGATCATCGCCAACGTCTCGTAGTCGAAGCCGAGCCGCTCCTTCACGTCCGGGCGATAATTCTCAACGACGATATCGGCGGTGGCGGCGAGCTTCAGGAACACCTCAAGCCCCGCCGGTTCCTTCAGGTTCAGCGTCATCGACCGCTTGTTGCGGTGCAGGTTGAGCATATCGTAGCCATCCCGCGCCCCCGACATCCCCTCGTTCGGATCCACCCCTTCCGGCGGCTCGATCTTGATCACGTCGGCGCCGAAATCCGCCAGTACGCGCGTACACGTCGGCCCCGCCCGCACCCGCGTCAGATCGAGCACGCGCAAGCCCTGAAGCGCGACGGGAGTGTGGGGGAATGCCATGGCTGGCTCCGGTAAAACCTGGGCGCTAATGTGCGCGGATGATCGAGAAGGCGACGACGTCGAGCATCGCTTGCTTGGCGGCGCTGGCCGGGAACACGCTCAACGCTTCGCGCGCTGTGGCACCGTAGTGGCGGGCGCGCTCAAACGTGGCGTCGATGGTTTTGTGGCGCTTCATCAAGGCGATGGCCTGCTGCAAGTCGTCATCGCCCGCTTCGCCCTCGCCAACCGTACGCTGCCAAAACGCTTGCTCGTCGGCGGTGCCGCGCTGGTAGGCCAAGATCACCGGCAGCGTAATTTTACCCTCGCGGAAATCATCGCCCACAGACTTGCCGAGCTTGGCCGCGTCGCCCGAGTAATCCAGCGCGTCGTCGACCAGCTGGAACGCAATGCCGAGCGACCGGCCATAGGCTTTCAGCGCCGCCTGCTCAGCGGCGGGCCGTTCAGCGATGGCCGCACCCACCTCGGCCGCCGCCGAAAACAGCGCCGCGGTCTTAGCATCGATGATCGCCAGATATGCGTCTTCGGTGGTGGCCAAATTCTTCGCCGCCGACAGCTGCATCACCTCGCCCTCGGCGATGACGGCGGCGGCATTCGACAGGATCTTCAACGCTGGCATCGAGCCGACATCGACCATCATCCGGAACGCCTGTCCGAGGAGGAAATCGCCGACTAGCACGCTGGCAAGGTTGCCCCACAGCAGCCGCGCCGCTGGTCTGCCGCGCCTAAAATCGCTGTCATCGACGACATCATCGTGCAGCAGCGTCGCCGTGTGCATGAACTCGACGCTGGCGGCCAGACGCACGTGGCCGTCGCCCTGATAATTGCAGAGTTTTGCCGCCGCGATGGTCAGCATCGGCCGCAGCCGTTTGCCGCCGGAATCGATCAGATGGTGCGCCAGTTTCGGGATCAGCTCAACGTCGGACACGGCCTTGTCGAGGATGATGCGGTTGACGCCCGCCATATCGGCTTCAACCAGCGCCAGAATACCGCGCAACGCCTCAGCCTCCGTCGGCACTGGCCCTGCGGGCAGTGGCAACTGAGCGGTTTTGAGCGTGTCTGGCAGCGGGACAGTCACGCCCACGGGGTCCATCCTGGTTGAACGGGTCTGAGTTACGCCATTATAGGCCGACATGGCGCATCACGTGTCCGGCAAAGTGCCGCAGTTCGCCAGCACTCATCCAAAGGCAATTCAGTTCTTCGTTCTTGGTTCCGGGGAATTCAATCAGAGTGGCAAAGGCTGGAGTGAGGGCGGGTGACAGTCAGGGCAATTTAATTCTCCACCCCATCCTCACGCCGCCCCGGAATCAGATCAGCGCTGGCGCTGTTCTGATGTCCGGGGTCTTTACCAGGATGCCGTGGGACACAATTTCGCGTCACATTCAACCGGAAAGATCCCGGACATCCGGATCGAGCTTCGCTCGAAACGGATTCCGGGAAGGCGTGAGGATGGGCTTTTGCCAAGAGCTAAGCAGCCCTGAAGTGACGGTGGGCACGACAACCAGAAAACTCGACAGCGCCTGCGAATCCTGGATTGCTGACCCGTGCAGTCAACCCGTGAGGCGATCCTTGGAAACCAGCCTATACAAGCCCGTGAAGCGCTTCCTCGAAGGCCTCGGGTTCGAGGTCAAGGGCGAGATTTGCGGCTGCGATGTGGTGGCGCTCGACCAGGGTGAGCCGGTCGCCGTCGTCATCGCCGAACTGAAGCTCTCGTTCACGCTCGAACTCGTGCTGCAGGCCGTCGAGCGCACCGCCGTCTGTGATGAAGTCTGGCTCGCCGTGCGGGCCTCCAAGCGTGGCCGTGGTCGCGAGGGCGACGCGCGGGTGAAAAAGCTCTGCCGGTTATTGGGTTTCGGTTTGCTGGCGGTGTTCGCCTCCGGCAAGGCCGAGATGCTGGTCGAGCCGGTCGAATGGCGGCCGAAGCACAACGCCAAACGCCGCTCCAAGATCGTCAGCGAGCACCGCCGCCGCCGTGGCGATCCAACCTCCGGCGGCAGCACCCGCCGCCCGATCATGACCGCCTACCGCCAACAAGCCCTGGCCTGCGCCGCCGCCATGTCAATCGCCCCGCAGCGCCCGCGCGACCTGAAAGTCACCATCCCCGACGCCCCCAAAATCCTGCAAAGCAACGTCTACAACTGGTTC
>JAYSVA010000327.1:0-3298 GCA_043718785.1 Hyphomicrobiaceae bacterium | reverse complement strand
GCGGGAAAACCGCACGTCCGGTTCGATGAGCGGGGAGAGGAACCGGAGTGGAGCCTCAGCGCACACCACCGCGCCTCTCCTCGACTCTACCCCTACGGACGATGGGCGTTATTCGCGCTCGCCGAAGTGGAGTTTTTGGGTGGCGCGTGTGTGTGCGGCTAGGGCGGTCTCGAAATCAGGAGTTTGTGGGGTGCCACGATGGTCGCGATGGAATGTAATGCACCGCGACTGGGCGAGCACATGACGTGTGCCGCTCTGCATTTTTCTCTGACCGAGCTCGTGGCTGGTGCATTACGCAAGGGGGCTAATGCACCCTACTGACGATGGGCGTCTTCAGCGTTCGCCGAAGTGGAGTTTTTGGGTGGCGCGTGTGTGTGCGGCTAGGGTAGTCTCGAAATCAGTCGTTGGTGGGGCGCCACAGTGATCACGATGGTATGACGAAAATGGCCAATCTTCAACGTGGGTGACGTATCCGTGTTTGACCGGATTGAACCAGCAATAGTCGATGTGGTTGGACAGGTCGTGTTCGTCGAGGATTGTATGCTCCCAGTAACGGCGTTGCCAGATCCCGCGTTCGGCTCGTGTGGCACTGACAGGAACATGTGATTTGTTGCTTGGAATTGCATGTGAAAATCTCGTTTTGATTGAACGCCAACGGGCCGGATAATCTGCGTCGCCTGCGGGTAGCGTCCAGATCGCGTGGAGATGATCCGGCAGGATCACCATCGCATCGATCTCGAACGGATAGTTGCGCTGGGTGCTGCTCACGGCGTCGCGCAGTGCATCGATATGATCAGTCAGCAGATAACTTGCGCGGTCAAGCAAGTTGACCGTAAAGAAGCAGCAGCCTCCCGGGATGAACACGCGGCGATAGTTTGGCATTTGCCAGAGTAAGCTGAATATAAAGAAGCTTGCAACCACTCCGTCCGTAGGGTGCATTAGCCCGCTTGCGTAATGCACCGCGACTAGGCTCCCGGCTTAGGGTTTGGTGGGCAGGCCTTTCTCGCCGAGGTCCCAGTACATGCCGGTCATCAGCTCCATGGAGCTAGTGGCGACGGAGAGTAGCATGTGCTCGTCGGGGGCATGTTGGGAGCAGCCGGGGTAGGAGTGTGGCACCCAGAGCGTCGGCATGCCGAGGATGTCCTGGAAGGCGTCGTTGGGCACGCCGCCGCCGGTGCCGGGCAGCACGGCGGGCTTGGCGGCGTTGCTTTGACCGATGGTGGTTTCCATTGAGCGCTTGGCCCACACCGCCCACGGGTGATCCGGCATCGTCCGTGTCGCGCGGAATTTACCGGACTCGGCCGGTTGCTCGATGACCACGCGTTGGAAGCCACGGGCGTCGAGGTGGCGGCGGAGGGCGGGCAGCACTTCCGCTTCGTCAGTGTCGACGACCATACGCAACTGGCAGCGGGCGCGGGCGACGGGGGCGATGGCGTTGACCGGCGCTTCGGGGATGCCGGACTTCATGGCGAGCACGGCGAAGGAGTTCCAGGCATAAACTTTTTCCGGGCCGGATAAGCCGGGTTCGCCCCACCACGCATCGACGGCGGGGCCGCCCGCGCCACCGTCGATGGTGACATCGGCGAGGCTGTCGCGGATGACCGGGAGCAACGGTTTCGGCCGCCATTCCGGGATCAGAATTTCACCAGTCGGGGAGGTGATGGTGGCCAAAGCGTGGGCCAGGATGATGCCGGGGTCGGCGAGCAGGCCACCCCAGTTGCCGGAGTGGTGGCCGCCTTCGCGCAGATCGCAGACCAGATCGAACAGCGCGCCGCCGCGATTGCCGAGCACGATGGTCGGGCGTTCGGCGCTGACGCGGGGGCCGTCGGAGCCAAGGAACAGGTCAGCGGCGAAGTCGGCTTTGTGAGCGCGGATGCAATCGTGCAGGCCGACGGAGCCGGTCTCCTCGGCCATCTCGATGATGAACTTGGCGTTGAAGCCGAGTTTTCCGCCGCGCTGATCCATCACAGTACGGAGTGCGGCCATATTGATGGTGTGTTGGCCCTTGTTGTCGGCGGTGCCACGTCCGTACAACTTGTCGCCGTCGCGGTGCAGTTTCCATGGTCCGGCACCCTTGGTCCACAACGCATCCTGGCCACGGATGACGTCACCATGGCCGTAGCCGAGGACGGTGACGAACTTCGGGTTTTCGATGCGGGTGGCAAGCAGGATCGGCCCTTGCCCCTTGGTTGGGTTCGGATAAAGGCGGGTGGTGAAGCCCATGGCTTCGAAGGCCGGGATAATGTCTTCGGTGAGGTAATTGCTCAGTACCGGGAGGCTGGTGGGCAGGTCCTGGCTGGCCGTCGGGTGGGCGACGCGGCGGGCCAATTCAGTCTCGAAGGCACCGGAAGCAATGTAGGCCTTGCCGGCAGCAATGGCCGAGGCGCGGGATGGTGAGGGCATTTGGGGGTATCCTGGGTGCACGAAATTTGGACCCAACATGAAACGACGGACCGTAGGGCGCAAGAGCCCTCTTGCGTATTGCACCGGCCGCACCCGATGTCCGTCGCAACGAGTGACAACGCCATATCGTTTCGCCCTCGCCCAGTCGCGGCGCAATACGCAAGCGGGCTAATGCGCCCTACGGTCGTCGTGGCGCCTCAACCGGCTTTGGCCAGGTGGCCGAACTCGGCGAGCACGGCCATGTAGACGTCGCGCTTGAAGGGCACGATCAGGCTCGGTAGTTCGTCGATGGAGCCCCACCGCCACTCGATGAATTCGACGTTGTGGCCAGCGGGTGGGGTGATGCTGATCTCGCTGTCCGGGCCGGTGAAGCGGGCGGCGAACCAGCGCTGTTTCTGGCCACGATACTTGCCACCCCAGGCGCGATTGATCACCTCTGGCGGCAGGTCGTAGGTGTGCCAGTCGCGGCTTTCGGCGATGATGGTGGCCGATACGATGTTGGTTTCCTCGTGCAGCTCACGCAGGGCGGCTTTGCGAGGATCCTCGTTATCGTCGATGCCACCCTGCGGCATCTGCCACCACGTGCCCCGCCCCTCCGGATCGTTGACCGAATCCGGGCGGCGGCCAATCCAGATCTGGCCCTTGGCGTTCAGCACCATGATGCCAACGTTCAGACGATAGGGGAGATGGGTGTGGGGCATGGGGGCTCCGTGGTGAAGTCAATGATTACTGGCGCACCTTAACCCCGTCGCACCAGCACCAGCGTGCTCCAGCCGGTGACGCGTTTGTGTTGCTTGATGAGGAAGCCTGAGCGGGTGTAGGCGGCGGTGACTTCGGCGGCTTGGTGTTCGAGCAGGCCGGAGAGGACGACGGTGGCGCCGGGCACGGCGGCGCG
>JAYSVA010000326.1:0-3305 GCA_043718785.1 Hyphomicrobiaceae bacterium | reverse complement strand
TCGAAACAACGAGAGGAGGTGATCCGATGATTATCCGTTTGGCAATCGCAGCGGTTTCATTGTTGGCCACGTTGAGCGCAGTGCAGGCTTCTTGCTGCCCGTGAGGTCACCTCTGATCTGACAGATTCGTCACGCTGACGATGTCACAAATGGCGTCCCGTAATAATGCGGGGCGCCATTTGCTATTTTGGGGTGCTTGCGAGGAACTGGATCAATGACAGCTGTCCGGCTTGGGTTTATCGGCTTCGGCATCATGGGTGAGCGGTTGTTGCGGGCCGGCTTGGCATATGACAGGGCAACGCTGACCGTTACCGGCGCGTTCGATCCGGGGCCGGGCACCGCCGAGCGCTTACGCCAAATTGATCCGAGTCTCGCCGCGTTTGACAGCGCTGACGCCGTGATCGCCGCATCCGATGTGCTGCACATCGCCTCGCCGCCGTTGAGCCATCTCGGCTATCTCGCCGCCTGCGCCAAAGCCGGAAAAGCCGCCCTGTGCGAGAAGCCCCTCGCCACCGACGTTGCTGGCGCGACGGCGGCCGTTGCCGCGCTGACAGCATCGGGGATGCGCGCTGCCGTCAATTTTCCCTTTGCGTCGTCGTTCGCGGTGGATCACCTCAACCGCTGGATGGCTGAGGGCGTGGTTGGCACGCCGGAGCGCATCGACATTGAGCTGGCGTTCGCCAACTGGCCGCGCTCCTGGCAGATGGATGCTGTGCAGTGGCTCGATGGGCCGGCCGAGGGTGGGTTTACCCGCGAAGTCGGCTCGCATTTCCTGTTCCTGTCCCGGCGACTGTTTGGTCCGTTGCAGCTCGACCGCGCCACCTGTGACTATCCGCAGGTTGGCCGCAGCGAGCGAGCCATCAGCGCCGAACTCCGGGCTGGCACGGTGCCGATCTCACTGTCTGGCGGTGTCGGCACGACGACGAAGGACGACCATAATACCTGGACGTTGACCGGAACGAAGGGCCGCATCCGCCTGCGCGACTGGTCATTTGCCGAACGAGATATGGGCGGCAGTTGGCAAGCGCCAGCCGATGCCGTGCCCAACGAAATCGCCCGCCCCCTGGTGCTGCGCCGCCAGCTCGACAAAGTCATCGCTATGACGCGTGGCGATGCGGGTGGGCAGCCGCACCACCTCGCCACGCTCGCCGAGGCCCTCGACGTGCAAACCCAAGTCGAGGCGATGTTGCGTGGGCAGGCCACGTAAGCCACGTAACCGGGGTTGCAAAAAAAGTTATCCCCGCCGGTTTTGCGCGTGTTAAAGTATAGGAAGCTTCGAAAACCATGGATACTTGAGCGATAAAGTATTTTGAACTATTTTTCATAATTTATACTTTGGCACTAGACAGCGTGACGCTACTGTGGCAGTATTTAGTTATGGTCAGACAAGTGTGCGCGGCACCTTAAGCGCCCTTATGCGGGTTGTGTGTTGCTTCAGATGGACTTCGCTGAAGTTGAGCTGCAGCCTGTTCAGTCAGCCTTCTACCCCGGTTGCCCCCTCAACTCGCCGTAAACTCCCAACCTTGCTGGATCAGGCTGGCGACACTGGCGTTGAGGTCGTCGAAGGGGGTGGAGGAGAGGATCTCCAGCACGGCGGGGCCGGTAAAGGAGCTGGCGGTTAGGTGCTTGCCGATGGCGCGGAAATCGATATCGCCTGACCCGATAGGGTCGTGACGCCATTGGCCCTTGGGGCTGTCGGAGAGATGGAGGATACTGAGGCGCGGCATCAGGCGGGTGAGGCCGACCACCGGGTCTTCGCCGACGGCTGAGGCGTTGGCGACATCGTAGCAGACGGTAACGCCAGGATACTTGCCCGCGCTGAGGAACGCCTCGATTTGGTCGGCGGTGGCGAGCAAGCCCTGCGGATGGTTCTCCAGCACGACGCCAAGGTTGCGTTTTTGCGCCTCCTCGTGGATGCGCTCAAAGGCGTCGCGGTAGACGTCCATCAGGCGGTCGTTGACGTCGTCGAGCAGCGCATGTCGCCGCCCGGAGGCGATGCAGATTGCCTTGGCCCCCAGTTCCTCGCAGCGGTCCATGGCGCTGATGTAGGCATCGACGCCGAATGTGACGGCCTCCGGCATTGAACTCGCGAGATTGACGTCGGCACTCGATAGGTCGACGGCGAGCAGGCGTGAATTGGTGCGTTCCAGAATGCCCCGGATGATGCGGGTTTGCACCCGGTCGGTGGCCCACGGATCGAAGTGCGGGGGGATGGCCATGAGCTGAACATTACTGAAGCCGAATGACGTCAGCCGTTCAACTGTAACAGTTGCGGCCTCCGTCCAGGCAAAGCCGAACGTGTGGGCACCAATGGTCGGATGCGGCATGGGCGAGTCGTTACGTTGGGCGGGCGTTAATGACGCCGCAAATTCTGGAGATCACACAACGTAACGCGCCATGGCGCTGCCGCCTAGGCCCTAGCTCACGCTTTTATCCGCGCCACACCGGCCGGCCAGTTATCACCAATCCAGCGGGCGAGATTTTCTTCGGACACCTGACCGGCGGCCATGTCGTAAATGATCACCGCAGCTTGCGCATCATTGACCACCAGATCGATGTCGTTCAAGCCGAGAAAAACGATGATGGATAGGAACGCCGCACGTTTGTTGCCGTCAACAAACGGATGATTGCGGGCGATGCCGACCGCGTAAGCTGCAGCGAGTGCCGCCAAGTCGGTTTCGCCGAAGCTCCACTTGTTGGCGGGGCGCGCCAAGGCGGACTCCAGCAAGCCGCGATCCCGGATGCCTGCTGGGCCACCAAAAATGCGCAGTTGCTCGTCGTGAAACGCGATCACCAGTTCGACGGGAAGCCATACCGGTTCCGTCATTTGGCCAACTCACGCAGCGTGGTGCGATAGGTCGTCATGGCCTTGCGCGCGATTTCTAAGCCTTTATCGAAGGTTTCTTCGGCGTGCGTTAGTTTCACGCCGCCTTCTGGCAATAATGATGCCGTGACCTTATCGCCGAGCTTGAGGTCGAGCTGCGCCAGCAGTTCCTTCGGCAGAATGATGCCGGTGGAGTTGCCGATTTTCTTGATTTCTAGCTGCATGGCGGATCTCCGTGGTTGTGTTGTACGAAATGTATAACATACTTCGGCGTGCCAATCTAGCCGTGCATGACCGGCACTATCGGCTTGACCCGTCTGCCTTGATCTCGCAGACAAAAGGTGATCGTTCTAACCTCGGAGTGACCGGATATGGCGGCCATGCCTGCCTCCCCTTCTGCGCCCCCAGTCTCACCAAGAGCAACGCTGCTGGCGCTGTTTGAGGCGGCGTGGTCCTCCGCGCACCCGCGCACCTGTTTGGC